>JACZQL010000290.1 GCA_022545745.1 Deltaproteobacteria bacterium
AAAGTTGAGTCCGGATGCGTTTCCGCATCGGCCGTCAGGAGCGTATCGCAATAAACTCTGGCCGACTCTGCCTCCTCGGGGTTGAACTCGATACCAACTACAGAGCAACCGTTGGCCTTGAATCGCCTTGCTAAATACCCCGAGGCACAGCCAACGTCAAGAACCCGCTTATAAGAACCGACCATACGTATGATTTTGTGGTGGGGGTGCCATCGGTGGGGCTGGTAGGAATAGCGCAATTGGGTGTCGGAGTTCGGCTTTACCACCATGTCTTTCTCCTACTTCCCACTCTAAGCATCCCTGTCAATCGATTGTCGTCCATCACGCCCAACTTGCGACTCCCTGCATGTCCAGCAGAGACAACCCCCTTCACCGGGAGCATCGTGCGATACGCTGTGGGTCCCTTTCGATTCGAACTAGGAACCTGCCCTAACAAGGTGTCATTTCGTTTTTTACCCGGCATGGGGCACCCCCACCGCAAACCAATTTGGTCTCGGGCTAATGTGCGAAAATGATGCAAGGCTTTTGACGATGCCACGCACCCTCCTGTTTCAGAATATGGACGGCTTCTTAGTGGATACACCAGGCCGCGGGATTTGGCTGGGAAATGTTGAGCCTCTCGGCTCTTCTGGGAAGTGTCGCTGACGAGCATCCACATCTTCAGATAGTGATACAGCCAAAAGCTGTACAGGTCCAGGGAACTCCCACCTTTAGCCATGGAGGGTCCCCGAATTCTGTCCTTCTCCTCAGGAGAGTCTCCGGCCCCATTCATGCCCTTGCTGTTGCGGTAAGCCGCCACAGGACTTGCCAATTCCTCAGGCGTCCGGTCTCATAAAAAGCCCGGTGAGGATGGCTCTCATTGTATTCCTGACGCCATGCCTCGATCAGCCCCTTCGCCTCTTGTCACGACTCGAACCCGTGCGCATTCAGGCATTCCTCCCGAATTGTCCCGGTGAACGGCTTCACGGAGGCATGGTCCGTGGGCTTGCCGGGTCTCGAGACCTCGATCCGCACCCCGTGCTGATCAGCCCAGAGGTCCACCTTCCGGCTGCAGAATGCACTCCCGTTGTCCCAGAACAACACCTTCGGAGTTCCGCGCTGCGCCCCGATGCGGGAAAGAGCCACCACAACATGTTCACCCCGCAGGCTTCGCCCTCCTTCGAGAGCCCGGCTCTCGGGAGTGACCGCATCCACCAGGGTCAACGCCCGAACCCGTCGTCCCTCGTCCGGCTGGTCGGCTACAAAGTCCAGGCTCCACGCTTCATTCGGTCCACCCGGGGTGAACCGTACTCGACGGAGCATCACTCCTTTTCACCGCCTCGGTCCCTGTTGTCGCCGCACAAGACCTTCCTCTCAGGAGAGCCGGGCAACCAGTTTCATGCCCACCGCCCAGCTCTCGCGATTGAGCCACCCCTGGATCTGGCGGGAGCCATAGCGACCCTGCACCCGGGCCCTCGCGTGGGGCCTCTGCCGGAGCACCGTCCTCGGATCTTGGCCGCTACGATAGCGAGACGTCGATGTCGCACACCGGGCTGTACGGCAGGCCCGCAACTCGCTGGCCTGGTCGTGCCTCCGCAGCTACTCCCCCACGGGGCGCGTGCGCGAGGGCTGGAGAACTGTTTTAACAGCACGTCTGGCACCATGACTTGATCCAGGGTGAAATCCCTCACCAGACGCGTCAGGCGGGCGTTTTCCTCGTACCGTGGTTTCAGCTGCCTGACCCGAGCCGATTCCAGCCCCGCGTCGCGCTGCTTCCAACGGGAAAAGATCTGCTCGGCAAGGCCGACCTTCCGGATGAGACCCGACACCGGCATGCCCACCTCTCCCTGCTTACGCACGGCCACATCCGGCCCGACGCTGAATCGCGTTCGTTTCCCAGCACAACCTCCTTACTGTTCTCCAAAATTTTGCCGGAAACCTCGCTTTAAAGGTATACAGAAATCGGGGAGCCCATCAGTGTTCACCCCTCTCCAAAAACTTGGTCACCAGCAACCGCCCTTTTCAGTCTAGCCTTTACCTCTTAATTCCTTCAGTGATTGCCGAACGCCATAGCTTTTTACCAGACCACTGACTTCATCCGGGTCCGCGGTGGGTGGGGCACAGGTGCTACCGGCACAAACATAAGCCATAGCCCCTCCCTGAACCCCAAACACCTTGACCGCCCCAGCCACGGCAGGTGGAAGACCCTCTAATTTGAGATGGGTCGGATCATACACTGCCACCATCTTGCCGGGCCGGTAGGTGGTCAGGGCTGATTTCCAGAGAACCAGCGTTTTAGGGTCACCTCTTTTCCCAATAATCACAACCTGAGCTGAGCGATTGACATGATAGTGAACCGCGAGAGCAAACGTCGCGGCACCGTGGCCATACCCTTTGGAGGAATTGGCGAAGGCCTGAAGGGTTTGCAGGGCCCTTTGTTCATACTGATCATTGTTGGTCAGGTAGGCCAGCCGGTCCAAGACGATTGCCGCAACCCCATTGGGGGAAGGGGTAGGAGAATCTCGGAAGCCCTTAAGGGGCCGCTCCAAAGCACCCAACGCCGAATCCTCCGGGTCGCGGTCAAAAAATCCGCCATCTTTGGGATCCCAAAACTTGGTGAGTGAAAAATCCATGAGGTTCTTGGCGATCTTCAGGTAGCGCTGCTCTCCGGTGATTTCGAAGGCATCCAGCGAGGCCTTGGCCATCTGGACCTGGTCATTGAGAAATCCAGGCAGCCGCGCTTTCCCTTCGAAATAGGCATGATACATTCCCGTGCCTTCGGCGAAGGCTTCCCGGAGTAGGAGATCGAGGGTTTTTAACGCAAAGGCCTTGGCCTGATCCTTACCCAACACCTGGGAGGCTTCCAGGTAGGCTGAAATCAACATCCCATTACGGTCGCTATAAATGGTTTGATCGACCAACGGGATTTTTCGTTGCATCCGAGCTTGCAACAGATGCTTTTTCCCCTCATGAATAAGGAATCGGACCCTTTCCACCGGTATTTCCAATTCTTTGGCAATACCCTCCGGAACGGCGGCGACAAATAAAACATTTCTGGACGGATTCTCTTTCATCTCACCTCGAGGCTGAACGTCATAGTAACGGAGGATTACTTCAGCCTCTTCCTGAGTAAGAGCCGTGTGAATTTCTTGTACGGTCCAGGTGTAGTAATCACCATCATCTTCGCGGGTCATGTCGGCATCCTGATGAGCGTAAAAGCCGCCCTTGACCTGATCGGTGAGCACGCCATCGAGATAGGCCATAATTTCCAAGGCGATGTCTCGATACAGAACTTTGCCGGTGGCCTGGTAGGCGTGGAGATAATTCACCAGGAGTTCGGCGTTGTCATAGTTCATCTTTTCAAAATGGGGGACTCTCCACTGGGAGTCAGTGGAGTATCTGAAAAATCCCCCTCCGATTTGATCGTACACGCCGCCGTGGGCCATGGCGTCCAGGGTTTTCGTCACGATCTCTAGCATCTTGGGATCCTGATCCATGAAATAGCGGGCCAGGGCCAACTCAATGGCACTCCCCGCCGGAAATTTGACGCCGGTTCCAAACCCGCCGTTTACCGGATCAAAACCTTGAGCCATATTGGTCGAGATCTCCTGAACAAGGGTCTCAGATATACTGCCTTTCCGGATAGAATCCGCCTCAAGTCGTCTCAAAGCGCTCGATACGGCCAGCAATGGTTCGGTAAGTAATATTATCAACTCCGGGGAATTCTTGGGAAAGACCGGCGAGATTAGCCTGCTACATCAGCCGGAAGGATTCAAAGCCAAACGAGTAATTATCGTCGGACTGGGCAAGAGGAGTGATATTGATCACGAAAGCTTCCGCACCGCCGCGGGACATGTGTCGCGTCACCGCGCCCTCAGCCGGGCCGCTTCGGCGGCGTTTGCATTTGCAGTCTCT
>JACZQL010000291.1 GCA_022545745.1 Deltaproteobacteria bacterium
ATCTTAGATTGATGAGTCGTACTCGGGGCGCTGACCGACAGCCAAGCCATGGGTTGTCACCAGACAGACAAATGGTAGCTCATGACTATGGAAGAAAAAAAAACCAATCCCGTGAGCCTTGCCCGCGAGATTATTCGATACCACAAAGAAAAACACCCGTACGGTCGTAACTACGCGGTTCGGGTCCGGCTCGGTCACGCTGAGATTCAGGACGTGACTGCCGTGGCGGAAATCCTTTCGACAATTGACGAGCTCGGGTATGAGGTGGTGAAGAGGAACAAGTAAGGAATGGAATATCACGACCTTGTTATTGTCGGAGGAGGCGGTGCAGGGCTCAGGGCCGCCATTGCCGCCGCAGAGTTTTCCCACAAATTGTCCATTGCTGTGGTCTCCAAAGTCTACCCGATGAGGAGCCATACGGTTTCCGCCGAGGGGGGAGCAGCAGCCGTGCTGCGTCCAAACGATAGCCACGAACTCCATTGCAAGGATACCATCTTCGGGGCGGATTTTCTGGCCGACCAAGATGTTGTAGAGGTGTTTGTCAACGAAGCCGCGGGGGAGTTGATCCAGCTGGAGCACTGGGGATGCCCGTGGAGCCGGGACCCTGACGGACATGTCAGCGTGCGGTCTTTTGGGGGCATGAGCGTTGATCGTACCGTCTTCGCGTCTGATAAGACTGGTTTCCACATGCTGCATGCCTTGTTTCAGACCTCCCTCAAGTACGACAACATCGTGCGCTACGACGAGTTCTTTCTGACTTCCCTATTGTCGGATAACGGCAAGGTTCGAGGCGTAACAGCTCTCAACATTTATACGGGTCAACTGGAGGGGATCTCTACCAAGGCTGTGATTTTGTGCACGGGTGGTGCAGGTCGGATCTTCCCATTTACCACAAACGCGGCCATTAAGACGGGAGACGGAATGGCTCTAGCCTACCGTGCCGGAGTCCCCCTCAAGGATATGGAGTTTGTCCAATACCACCCCACAGGCTTGCCGGGTACCGGTATCCTCATCACCGAGGCGTCACGGGGAGAGGGAGGTTGGCTCAAAAACAAAGACGGTTACCGCTATCTCCAGGATTATGGGTTGGGTCCTCCCACCGATACGCCGACCCATAAAAAGATGGAGCTGGGCCCACGGGACATTCTTTCTCGTTGCCACATGCAGGAGCTACAAAAAGGACGCACCTTCGAAGGTCCCAATGGTCACTACGTTCATCTTGACCTACGGCACCTGGGCGAGGAGAAGATCAACCAGAAGCTCCCCTTTGTAAGGGAGTTGGCCAGCAAATACTTGGGTATCGATCCGGTCTACGAACCCATCCCGGTCCGTCCAGTGGTTCACTATATGATGGGGGGCATTCACACCGATATCATGGGGAAAACTCCCCTTGAGGGCCTCTACGCCGCGGGGGAGACGGCCTGTGTGTCCATCAATGGCGCCAATCGGTTGGGATCCAACTCGCTGACGGAGTGCCTCGTCTTCGGAGCGCGTGCGGGGAAGGCCGCTTCTGAGTATGTCCAAACCCAGTCTTCTCCCTCTTCCAATACCCTTGAGGCCCTTGCCCGCGACGAACAGAAGCGAATCGATGACCAGTTCCTTAACAACAAAAACGGGCAAGAGCGGATAGCGAATATTCGCAGCGAAATGCAGATGGCCATGGAGGAGGGCATTGGTATCTATCGTAGCGAGGAGGCGATGAAGAAGACCTGCAATCAGCTTGCTGACCTCAGGGGGCGTTTCGCGAATATCAAGGTTGAAGATGTTAAGGGGGTGTTCAATACGGAAATCACCAGCGCCCTGGAACTCGACTTCATGCTGGATATTGCGCAGGTGGTGGCCCATTGCGCCCTGGAACGCAAGGAATCCCGCGGCTCTCACACTCGAACGGATTTCCCCAAAAGGGATGATGGCCAATACCTCAAGCACTCGCTGGCCTATCGCACCCAGGGGGAACCAAAAGTCGACTATTTGCCGGTAGCGATTACCCGCTGGCAACCTGAGGAACGCAAATATTAGACATGTGGTGAAAGAGGAGTTTTGATGAGCGACGAGAAGGTTACACTGAAGGTTACCCGCTACCGGCCAGGACTTGATGCGGTCCCAACCATGCAGAGCTACACGGTCCCCTATCGTAGCGACTGGGTCGTACTTGATGCCCTGAATTATATCAAAGACCAGGTGGACGGGACCCTGAGCTACCGCTGGTCCTGCCGTATGGGCGTATGCGGCAGCTGCGGGATGATGGTCAATAACGTCCCCATGTTAACCTGCGCGGCGTTCTTGCGCGATTACTATCCGGGAGAGATCCGTGTAGAGCCTTTGGTCAATTTTCCGGTTATTCGCGATCTGGTCATTGATATGAGTGATTTTATGACCAAGCTAAAGAGCGTGAAGCCGTGGATGATTCGTGATTCGGAAAAGCCCGTATCCGAGGGAGAGTATCTGCAGACCCCGGAACAGCTCGACGCCTATCACCAATTCACCCAGTGTATCAACTGTATGCTATGCTATGCGGCCTGCCCTGTCTATGGTTTGGAGCCAACGTTCTTAGGACCGGCAGCCATTGCACTAGGGTACCGCTACAATATGGATTCACGCGATCAGGGTAACAAGGAGCGGGAATCAGTCATTGGAGGCCACGACGGAGTATGGCAGTGCACATTCATCGGCGAATGCACTGAGGTATGTCCCAAGCATGTGGATCCGGCTGCTGCCATCCAGCGCTCCAAGGTCAACAGCACAAAAGAATGGTTCACCTCCTTGCTGTTACCTTGGGGGCAGAGATGACCCATTCGACTAAGCTCAGGGTCATCCTGAGGAAGATCGAGGGATGATCAGTCTAGGACCCGATAAGTCCAAACTCTATTACCCCACGATGCCGGCCACCTGGTGGTTGAGGAGGCGTAGTTACTTCCTCTTTATGGTACGTGAGCTATCCAGTGTTTTTATTGCCATCTTTCTAATAGTTTTTCTCGTCCAGATTTACCAATTAGCGGAAGGCCAGCAGTCCTACACCGCCTTTATTCAAAAACTCGGGTCCCCTGGGTGGATCACCTTTCACGTGGTTGCCCTCTTCTGTGCCATTTATCACACTCTTACCTGGTTCCAATCTAGCTCGGTGGTCCTTCAGTTAAAGATCGGCCGACAAGAAATCCCTCGGCCTGTGGTCATGGGTCTCCACATCGGTGCTTGGATCGTGGCATCGGCGGTGATTTTAGTGTTGTTCATTCTACTTCGGAGTTAAAAGTGGCTGGGAATAAGACATGTGAACCCTTTTGGTGGGCTCTCTTTTCTGCAGGGGGTGTGGTGGCGGCCTTTCTGGTCCCTATTCATATCGTTCTAGTGGGTTTTGCGGTGCCCCTTGGTTGGATCTCGGATACTGGTGTGTTATATCAGCACTGGTGGGTCAAGGCTTACCTTTTCGTACTTATTAGTTTGCCTCTTTACCACTGGGCTCACCGATTTTACTTTGCCCTGAACGACATGGGGCTGAAGGCCATACGTAAGCCCCTTGCCATCTTTTGTTACGGAGGTGCTGTTGTTGGCACGTTTGCAACCATTTGGATTTTGCTGCGGGTATAGGAGGTTAATATGGCTGAGCAAGAAGAGAGATTATCTCAGGCCGACTTCGTAAAACGGGCAATCCAAAAGCTGAGAAAGGATCCCTATAAGGGTATCCACTCAGTCTATTCAGGTTTTAATGAGGCTTTTCGGGGATATTTCAGCGAAGACCCAATTAAATGGACTAACCAGCTAGCCTCTGAAGGGGAGATCGAGACCCGCCCGGCACGCGGTGTGGTCATGCTTTATCTACCAGGAGACGCACCGGCTCGTAGCCCTGGACAGGACGTACTCAAAAAGAGTGGGCTGTGACCGTATCGCGGCGA
>JACZQL010000292.1 GCA_022545745.1 Deltaproteobacteria bacterium
CAGGGTCGAGGCTTTGGCTTCGTGGAGATGTCCACGGACGCGGAGGCCAAGACCGCGATTGCGGCGCTGAACGGCACCCAGATGGACGGCCGGACCTTGACGGTCAACGAGGCGAAGCCGCGGGAGCCCCGCTCTGGTGGGGGCAGCTTCGGCGGTGGCCGTGGCGGCAAGCGCGACCGCTTCTAGCGCACGGTGAACCTCGGGAACTCATCCTGTGAGAGGATGAAGCGGATCCCGAACAGGAAAGGCAGGGATGCCCGCAGAGGGTGTGCCTGTCCAATTTTTTTATGTGGGCAGGATAACGAGGTAGCGCAGCCAGGTACACCTACGAGCCGATGATCTCCTTCGCTGAGCGAGCGCCATGAGCGCACGTCTCCGTCAGTACAGTACCTCATGGTCCCTCCAGGGGCCCAACGAATCCGACCACACATGGCACGCCACTCAGAAGGACTGGCCGTTTGTGTGATTCCGCGCTCGGGCTTTTTTCGGATCGGGGTTAACGAGTAACCTTTGACCAGAAAGGGTAAGGCAATGGCAAGACCGCGTAAGAAACGTGGAACCATGAGCGCAGAAGTTGCAGCGGTTTTAAGCCAGTATAGGAACTTGTGTGGAGAGGCTGAGGCCAACAGGGCAAAGATGCAAAGCGTGAAGGCCCGTATGCGAGAGCAAATGGAGAAGGTCACCGAGTTGGAGCCCGCCGCGAGAGGGGCAAAGAACCGGTATCAGCAAACATTGAACCGACAGGTGGCGGGCGAAGCCGAGGAGAGCGTAGTCAAGCGCGTGAAGGAGGAGGTCGCGAACGTGGAAGCAGACCTGGCCGAGGCCAAAGGCACTCTGGAGGCTCTCAAGGCTGAGCTACCGAAACTGGAGGGGGCGCCTCCCACTGCTTCAGACGTTGAACGCGCCAAGTGGGCTGCGTGGGATGCAATTGCCCGAGACCTGAAGGCCCAGGTGCCACCGGAAATTAACGAGCTGGCGGCGAACATCTATGCGGCCACCCTGATCCACCACCCCGACGCTTCCTTCTCGGTGGCCTTAACGGCGATCTGCCCGAATCCACCAGGGAGGCAGCAGTGTTCGGGATTGGCTGTCCAGCTCGCCAAAGAGTACAACATACCAATATAATGACCATACGCTCATTGACTCTCCTCGGACTTATCACCGACAAAATGCTCCACGACGCACTCGGTGCAGAAGATGCGAAGCTGGTGGAGCTGCTGGAGCGGAAAGGGCTGTTACCGAAAGGGAAGTAGCGAGGGCAGGATGGTTGACCAACAATGGGAACTCGAAACCGCCGCTATTACGTTCGATCCACCGCTGTATACACGAACCAAAGGCGGGCGTCGGAAGGTCATTCTCACAACGAGCACTGGTCGGATACTCAAAGGAATCACCGTTTGTCTCACAAAGGCCGGGTTTACCCAGGTCGTCGTCCCGGCAGCCCTCACCACAGCCAACCGCCCCGAACAGGGTAATCCTAAAGTCCCTGTACACGAACGTGCGAGCGGGGCGCTGCGTCAACGGGTTCAGGAGGCGTTTCGAGTGAAACTATAGAAGCATTGGAGGTTGGTGTGACCGATCATGTCTGGACATTGGAGGAAATAGTCAGGCTTACAACTTAACGAATGGGGGTAGGACAATGGCTTCTCAATATAGCCTCAACGCTGAGCATCATCTTCACAGCATTGCACAGTTGCACGCGGTGGACAAAAAACTGGATGTGATTGTTAAAGCCATGAACGAAATCATCCTAGCCGTACAGAAGCTTGAGCTTGAGTACCCTGGTTAAACTTTACCAGTGCCGGACATCCTGTTGAGCGCATGGCGGGCCGAGGATCGGGCGCTGCGTTCCTCTAGGACCAGACCTGCTTGCAACGTGTTCAGGTTCAAAAATTGCTGCGATGTCTTGAGCTTGAGAAAAGTTTGGTACCGAACATTTCAGAACGTCCTCATCCGCTCCCCCCCCTGTGGTTCTAGCGCGGCAGGCTATTGAATTCTGAAATTTTTGAGGCCGCGAAGAGTTGCGAGGTCTTTCGGGGTTTGAATTTTGAAGGAATTTGCGGAAAAGGGATGCTTAAACCAGGACCCAACTAATTTAACATATAACCCAACGCGCAAATCCTCAGCTTTGAGAGGTCGGAATGCCATAGGAGAAAGGAAGAGTCAGAGTATGGGTTCTGAACGAGTCGTGCGGCTCAGCATTAAAACCCGAAAAATTTCCAGGTGATGTGTGCTGGCGTACTAGTTTTCCCAACGATAATTCAGAGATATACGATTCCGTTGGGCCAGATTGCTTTTTTCTGGCTTCTAGGATAGATCGGCGGGAAATACAGAAAACTTTATAGGTTTCTTCAGTGAGGGGTTTATGCTCCAGGAAAAGGAATAGGAGGCCAGGCTAAGTAGTACGCGCCTTTGGTGCACGTTCTAGTCCATTCAGGCCGATTCTTGCCCAATTGGGTGATCCTCTCCTCAGGTGAGCTACATCCCTCTACCTCATTTCAAACCGCTGCTTAAAACGGTACATATTTTTGGCTCCAGGCTGTGCCAGAATTCCTGGTTTCGATTCCTTGGCCCTGCGGTTCTAGAGCTTTTCCTCACTGGCCTAAAGACTTTCATAACCTATCCGAAATAAAGAATAAGGAGATTTATTGACATTGAAGTGAATCCAAAATAGCAGTGAAAACCCAAGAACATTCGACCCTGGTAAAGGTGTTGGTGATCAAAGCGGCCGTGTTTATAAGGTGGGAGCCAGGGTCAATCCCCCTTCAAGGATGACATGCCGGTAGCTAAACCTCCTGACATTTTTGATGGGTTCCCTCCGCGGATCCGAGATCTCTTAACCAAGGCCAGCGAAGCGTTACCCATTCTTCGGCAAAGCTGTAGGAACATTCTTGATCGCACGGAGGATGCGGCATCCAGCGCCAGCGATGTCAGCGAAGTGATTATGCAGGACCAGGCGCTAATGGCCAAAGTCATCAAAATGGCTAACAGCCCCGCCTACCATACGGTATCCACGGTCGCAACACCGACCCATGCCGTCACGATTATAGGCTTTGACGTCATTCGATCGATTGTGATTGCGGCACAGTTAGTTGAACAAGCCGAGGAACGGGGAGGGAGTGCCTCGGACCTCAAGCATCTTCTGGCTCGAGCCTTGTTGGCCGCCACTGAGGCATTGGAATTGGGTGAGGCGATTGGCTATCGGCAAGGGGAAAATCTCTTTACCAGTGCCATGCTCTATTCCCTTGGGGATCTGATCCTTGCCCATTACCTGCCGGATATTTACCAACAACTGGAACATGCACGGAGTAACGATCCCGCCCGTGTTCCTGCCCTGGAAAAGGAGTTGTTGGGCCAACCCTTGTACCGCCTTGCTGTGACGATTGCCAAGCAGTGGCATATGCCCCAGGCCATTATTCAGTTAATGGAGACCAAACCTACCCTCTCAGGGAAGCCTCTGACTGCGCCAGGCGAGCAACTCGAAGGGCTCGTGTCTTGTGCGAATGCATTAGGGCATTGCCTCCTGAATCCGCCCACTCCATCTACGCAGTCCACTTTTAGGGATCTCATGAAAAAAATCCCGACTTCTTTTAACCTTTCCCCCAAGACTGTCGAGACCCTCACGGTGAGGGCGTTTGAAAAAGCATACCAGTTTTCCGATGCCGTGAAAATTGAGAAAGATTTCTTTGTGCCCGACCGAGGGTGGGCTCCCCCTGATACCGATTCTCCACACCATAACCTCTTCAAGGGGATCTGGAAGGTTGCGGGAGCAGTGGAAGCGGATGAATCGAGGGAGGATAATGTTGACAGGGAAGGGCCTCCACCACCAACACCGTTGGCCTCCAGCACAGCAGCAGCCTCACAGG
>JACZQL010000293.1 GCA_022545745.1 Deltaproteobacteria bacterium
ATTGAAGTGGATAGGTTTTATCTTGAATGTGAGCACAGATCGTCGTGGTAACAGCAGTTAGGTTCGAACACATTCTGGATAAAACCCGTTGAACGAAACCGTCCGGTGAAGCTGCTACGGTTGTCTATGGGGATTGTAACGAGAACAGTTGGGCGCAACAGAGATACACGGACATGGGTGATGCAGTGATTCGGGAGACTTTAAGGTAAGAATTGACTTGAACGAGTCAGCGGCATGGGCAACAGAGGGGTCGCCAAGGCACAGATTTCCGAGAGAAGACGCACAGACCCAATGGCTCTGGGATCGAGCAGTGGACAGAAGATGGGTACTCGGTAGTTGAATGGTCATCATGAAGAGTCCCACCCTGCTGGATAGGATTTGCACGCGGGCAGTATGGCCAGGAAGGTCAACGTTCCCGTTTTGCACCGAGGGCATCGAGTGATATCGAGGCCGGTCAGTTCGAGCATGAGCTCTTGGGTGGATTTTTTGGTGATGGCGGGGGGATCAGGATTGAGTCCCAGGAGTTGGTAGTGCTGAGGCGCTGGGTGACTGGATGAATCAGCCCAAAGGCGGAGCAACTGTTTCTCACCTCATCTTTCTGGAGGAGCTGGGGACCCTGCTGATTCGTGGCGGTTGGGAAGGAAGCACATTGCTTGGCTTCTTGACGGAGACGTTCGATACACCGGACGTGTACGAAGTGCCGTTCAGAAAATCCCATCAAAGTAACCGAGCCGACACCTACCTTATTAGCCGGAACAACCCCCGAGTGGTTCTGGAAATCCATGCGCGAAATCGACTTCCATGGCGGCTTTGGGAACCGAATATTCTTTCTTCCCGGGACTCCCAAAGATCCGATCCCTATGCCCGCTAAGCCAAATTCTCATCTTCTCCTGCGGGTCCAGGATGCACTAAAGCAACTTGATAATGTGTCCCCAGGCGAGGTGACGCTTTCACACGATGCACAGTCATTGTGGTCGGGTTTCTACTGTGACTGGAAACGAACAGCTCTCAAATTCGACCCTTTGACAGCTACTGCCACGAAGCGGATTCCGGCCTACATAATGAAACTCTCGCTCGTCTATTCGGCTTTTGAGAGCAGCGTGGCTGAGATTACAGAAGACTAGCTCACATCAGCAGTCCAAGTAGGCTTCTATGGGGTTGAGTGCACGAAGCGGCTGATCCAAAACCGTTGGCAATTCACTGAGCAGGACCTGTGTGAGGATGCCGTAAAGCGCGTCCTAAGCAAAAGTGCCCTTCCTGCCTGGAAGATCCATCAGGCCATTGGAGGTCGGTTTACCGCCGAGCGGCTGATAAGGGCTGTGAGAGGACTTTTGACGACTGGAGCCGTTATCGAGGTTGGTAGGACGAAACGAAGAGAGCCGGTGTACGGTCTTAGAGGTCGGAAGCGGTAAAGCGTGAACATGATGTCACGTTTGCCGTCACGGGTAATGCATCGGCATTTCGGGTACTTAAGCGAGGATACGTGAACGTGACGCCGGTATAGAGAAAGAAGGCTGTCATATACGACGATGTTTTATTTAAAATTACTTAAATTACAAGTATTTAAAGGATAAACATTAAAGTAGAACATAGAATAATGTTCCAAATGCATATTCGTCCCTTACAGGACATATCCACCTACTGCCTAACCCGAGGACCCCTAATTGAAACAGTAGTATACTCTTACCCCCGTCACGTTCACACTTCGGGGGATAAGTCTTCGTCAAATAAGCACTTAAAGCGTGACCTGAAGCGTGAAAGGTGCGTCACGTTTCATCAGTGGTTGAAGGCATAGAAACGTATGCGCGAGCCGAATAAACTCTTAGAATCCGATGCTCCTCTGGCACCTTTGGAGTCGTGGCTGGGGACACTGATCCGGGAGGAGATCCGGGAGGCAATGGGCCACGATGGGGATCAAGCCACGAGCACCCAAGATTCACATAAACCCTATCTCACAGTCAAAGAGGCTGCTGATTTTTCTCGCCTTGGCCTATCCACAATACGTCTTTTCATCCGCAAACAAGAGCTGAGGGCCCTTCAAGTAGGCAGCAGAGTAATCATCAAGAGAACCGGCCTTGAGGGATTCCTGGAATCTCACCCTATAGAAATTCTTCCCGATTGAACCCTTTGCCCCTTGACAACCATTGACAAAATGTCTATAGATAAATTGTGACCAAGGGTGAGTTTAGGAAACTTCGGGAGTCAATCGGATACAGCCAGGCAAGGCTATCTATAGAGATGGACGTAACTATCCGCACTATATCACGATGGGAGAATGGAGAGGTTAAGATCCCAAAGGTTGTGGAGATAGCAATCAAGGTCATTGTCTTTGTCGCAGATTACCACTTGGCAAATTGAGAAATGGAAAGCAGAGCGACGCAGAAACGTTAAGCCTGGAACAGTGAACCGCCAGCTTTCTGTAATCAAACATATGTTCAGGAAGGCAGTAGACTGGGGACTCACAACAAGCAACCCAGCAACGGGTGTAAAACGATTCTCGGTAAATGACCAAAGGACGAGGTTTCTTACGGAGGACGAGATCCCGCGCTTACTTGAGGTCTGCGAGGAGCATATTACGTCTCCTTGGCTTCTTCCGCTCGTAACATTGACGCTACACACCGGTTTGAGACAGGGAGAACTCCTTAGGCTCCGTTGGGAGGATGTGGACTTAGAGCGGGGACTTGTAACCGTCAATCAATCGAAAAACCATAGGCTCAAGACGGTTGCTATCAACGAGCCTGCCAGAGGCGCTCTGGAATGGCTACTTCAGCATAGATACAGAGATTATCTGTTTATGTGGCCCTGGGGGGACTTCATAGGCAAGACCACGGTCTACGATGTATTTAAAAGGGCGTGTAGTGAGGCAGGGATAGAAGAATTCAGGTTCCATGGCCTCAGACACACCTTTGCCTCGTATCTGGTTATGGCGGTAGTTGATTTGGTCACCGTAAAGGAGCTGATGGGGTACGTAGGGATAAACATGACTCTCCGATATGCTTATCTGGCCCCTGAGCATAAAGCGCAAGCGGTGGCAAAGTTGAACGAGAGGTTTCAGGGGGTAAAGGGAGGAACAGAATCTCAGGCTGGCATGGTTTCTCAGGAGCTACGGGAGGTCATCGGCTCGGATTCTACTCCGAACTTGGCACGAAGTCGGAACGTTTATCTAGTAAGAAGAGGGCGAGGTTTGGGATTTGCTAAGGAAATCAATGAGGATGTGGAGGCGGCGGGCGGATTCGAACCGCCGCATCGAGGTTTTGCAGACCTCTCCCTTAACCACTTGGGTACGCCGCCTTAGATTTGATCTTACACAGACTTAGGTCGACTTTCAACGTAGGATTTTAAAGCGTTGACAATATAAGTAGATGAAGTAATTTATAGGAGAAATAATCAACCAAGAGCAAAGGAACGAGCGGATAACATGGAGGAAACAGACAACAAGCCTGAAGACAAATCAGCAGAAGAAGGGGCTTCATCCCCCGAGGCGACTACCCAAGGCAGTGTGGAGGAGGCCCCCAGTGAGACTGGGGGGACGACGCCGGCCACTGTATCGATGGAGCAAAGGACCTTCCCAGGGGAAGTTCCCATGACCTTCCAAGA
Source organism: Deltaproteobacteria bacterium (assembly GCA_022545745.1). The sequence goes on from JACZQL010000293.1 coordinate 3,598, forward strand.
GACCTGGGAACGAATCCCCAGGAAGGAGCATCGGGGTGCTAGTATTTTAACGCTGCTTTTGCAGCCGATCTTGGGGGCCCTGCCAAATCAAGTAAAGAAGGACTTAGAGGCAACGGTTGGAAACCGGATTGTCTTTTCGGCGGCTGCGGCCACCGGACTGAACATCATGCTAAATCTCTTCGGCTATCCAGTGTTGCTCATGCTCGTTGCCATTGGTTTGCATGGGGTGGATGTGGTTTTCAGTCAAAAGATCAATGGATTCATCCTG
>JACZQL010000294.1 GCA_022545745.1 Deltaproteobacteria bacterium
TACGCGAAGACCGCAGACGCTCGGCAACTCATAAAGGTCGTCAATGATGCCCACACCGCCGCCGTTCGCCCATACTCCTTGCCGCCAGGCGTACCAACGGACCGCGTGCGGATTCTTCAGAAGGCATTCATGGCTACCCTGAGGGACCCCGAGCTCCTGAAGGAGGCCAAAAAGTCCAAGCTGGAGATCACTCCAATTGATGGGAAATCAACGCGAAAGATCTATGCAAGCTTGTACAAGATGGATCCCGCCCTGGTCTCTAGATTAAAGGAAATTCTCCTACCCAAGCCCAAGAGATAAAAGAAGTATTAGGGCAAAATAAAACATAATTTGTTAGGGGCGCCGTGGTCTAACGGCGCCCTCCTCTCCACAGGATTCATTCCTATGATCGAAATGGTCCAGGCCTTCATCGGGGGTTTGCTCCAGGTCTTTTCCGCGACAACGTTTACCCTGATGATGCTGGGAATTGTTATCGGGTTCGTCGTCGGGATCTTGCCCGGCCTGGGAGGGCCGGTCACTCTGGCCCTGATGCTCCCGTTTATCTTTAAGATGGAGGCGGTGGAGGCCTTCGCCTTTCTGCTCGGGATGGCGGCGGTCACAGCGACCACAGGCGACATCACTTCTATCCTCTTCGGTATCCCGGGCGAGGCGATTACCGCATCCACCATTGTGGACGGCCATCCCATGGCCAAAAAGGGTGAGGCGGGGCGCGCCTTGGGGGCAGCCTTAATGAGCTCTCTGCTCGGCGCCATCTTTGGTGCCTTCGCCTTGGCGCTGGCCATACCTGTTATTCGCCCCTTAGTCCTCTCCATTGGCTCCCCCGAGTTTTTCATGCTCGCCATATTAGGGGTTACCTTTCTAGCCTCCCTGAGCGGAGGGTCCGTGATGAAAGGGCTTACCGCCGCAGCGATAGGTCTTCTCCTCGCGACGGTGGGGCTCGATCCTATCTCAGGCATTGAGCGGTACACCTTTGGTAATCTCTACCTCTGGGACGGTCTTCCCCTGGTTTCGGCAACGCTGGGGCTCTTTGCCATCCCCGAGATCATCGACCTGGCTGTCAAGGGGACAAGCATTGCCGAAACGAGCATCGGCAAGATCGGCGGAGTTATGGAAGGGGTTAAAGACACGTTTCGCCACTGGAAGCTCGTTCTTCGTTGCAGCGCTATAGGCACCTACATTGGGATCATTCCAGGAATGGGCGGCGGCGTCTCTCAATGGGTGGCCTATGCCCATGCCGTCCAGACCTCCCCCGACAAGGAGCGTTTCGGGAAGGGTGCCGTGGAAGGGGTTTTAGGTCCAGGCGCCGCAAACAACTCCAATTTGGGAGGAGGTTTGGTACCGACCATCGCGTTCGGTGTACCCGGCAACGTAACCATGGCGATCCTCCTCGGGGCCTTCATCATCCAGGGGCTGGTCCCCGGCCCGCCCATGCTAATCCCCGAAAGCCAGGGGGGTCATCTCACCCTGACTTTCTCATTTGTCTGGATCATCGTCATCGCCAACATAATCACGGTGGCGGTCTGTTTTCTGTTTTTGAAGCAACTGGTTAGGATCACAGAGGTGAGAGGCAGCCTGATCATTCCCTTTGTCCTTCTCTTGGTTTATCTCGGCGGCTTTGCCACAAAAAATGCCTTTGAGGATCTCATTGTCGTTTTGCTGTTCGGGGCAATGGGGTGGGTGATGGTACAGTTAGACTGGTCCCGTCCTCCACTGCTGCTAGGTCTGGTGCTCGGACCCCTTGCGGAAGACAGACTTTTTCTCTCGATGGACAACTATGGTATTTCATGGCTTTGGTTCCCCAGCGTCCTAGTCCTCTTTGCCGTGATCCTTGCCGGGATCTTTTACCCTGTTTTCCAAACATGGCGAGAGAAAAGAAAAAACCCTCAGGCAAAGAAGGAAGCGACGATAGCCCCAGTCTCCACATGGGCGCCGATCTTTGGCTTCCTCGTCGTGGTCCTTTTCGCTTGGAGCCTGTGGGAGGCCAGGGAGTGGGGTTTTCGGGCCCGCTTATTTCCTTGGGCGATTGGGTTTACGGGACTGGCCTTTGCCGTTATGCAATTGGACCTGGACATCACCGGTTTCCTTAGGAAGGGGAGTATCGGTCTGCCTAAGGAAGTAGACAACGAAACTGCCTTCGTGGTTCGCCGCACAGCGGGCATTACTGGATGGATTCTCGGATTTTTTTTGGCCATCTGGTTGCTTGGTTTCTCGATGGCAGTCCCTACAGCCACCTTCCTTTACCTCAAAGTGGGTGCACGAGAAAAGTGGCTCATTAGCATTGTTTTGACATTGGTCGCTTTTGCCTCCTTCTATGGCCTTTTTATCTACTCGCTGTCTGTGCCCTTTCCACAAGGCCTGCTGCTTGGGTGGCTAGGTATGTAGCGGGCAAAGACAAAGTCTTGACTCGCCAATACCATTAAAGCTACTCTCTACCGATTCCACAGTTCAATCTAGGTGCAGTCTTACCAAAAATAGAAGACTCCCAAGGAGCACCAGTATGGATGAAAGAGCAGGATCCCAGGTAGGTCATCAACCTGGCGGTTCCAAGCCAGGATATTTTGAAATCCTTGGTGGCTTCAGCCGCAACGCCAAGCTTTTCATCGTCCACTTCATGATGATGGCCTTCCGGTTTGGAATGTACGGAGGAATATTCAATCTCTACCTCCTTACATTGGGGTATTCACCCGGATTCGCAGGGATGAGGATATTTATCCTGTGGGGCTCCATGGCGTTGGGCGCCGTCTTTATGGGCAGGGTAGTCGACAGAATTGGCCGTAGAGCCGGTTTCATCTTCTCGGACAGTCTGGGCGCTATCCTAGTCACCCTTATGGTGACCTTCCCCACCGCAGGGGTGCTCATAACATTGAGTGTTTTCTCTGGGCTTATTGAGGGTCTCCACAGCAGTTCTGAATCGCCCTGGATTATGGAGAACAGCGAGAAGAAAGACAGGGTTTATCTGTTCAGTGTGACGCAGGGGATGGGCAGGATTGCCATGATGTTCGGGCAGGGCCTCCCCTTTCTCTTCGTGGGAAACCTACCCGACGTCAGTATCCCGACATATCGCATATTTTTATACATTGGCGCCGTCGTATGGATGCTTTCCTTGATTCCTGCGTTCATGTTCAGGGAGAAAAAAGAAATTCTCGATACGCTTGAAAGAGCAACCAAGAGTTCCGGGGCTCTTTTCTCCTTTAAGAATGTCGAGAGTTGGTCGTTTGTTAAGAGAATCGTACCAATATATTCCCTCGCTTGGTTGGGTGTTGGGATGGTCCATCCACTCCATACGGTATTTTTTGTTAACAAGCTCGGTGCGGCACCCATGACGGCATCACTCATTTTGGCCCTTGGGGGAATTTCCATGTCCTTTGGCTCGTTTATGATTCCCCTCGTGGCAGAGAGAATAGGGAGGGTAAGAACCATTGGGTACACGATGCTTGTTTCCATCCCGTTCACTTTCGCTGTAGGCGTAGCCCCGACGCTCATCGCGGCAGGGATCTTTTTTCTGTTCCACGAACTGACCATCCACGTGAGTGAACCCATCATCAGAACATTCTACACAGAGTCAGTGCAGACAAAGGAGCGAGGCACGGTGGCGGGAATGATGAGCGCAGGCCACGCCTTGGCTCAGGGCTTCGGTACATTTGTGGCGGGTAGGATGATGGATTCGAATTACTATACTCACACGTATCTAATCATGGCTGTGGTTTTTGCTTCTGCCGCACTGCTATTTTTGAATACCTTCCGCCCCAAAGAACCAGAGACTGCAGTGGAGTTGGCAACCCCAGTAAAACAGGGTTGAAACCTGCAGGGTAAGGATAGAAACCCTTGAGAAGTTAGCATTGAAGCTATTCTTCGGAATATG
>JACZQL010000295.1 GCA_022545745.1 Deltaproteobacteria bacterium
CACTTACCCATAAAGGCAAGCTGGGCATGCAGATGCGGAATTTGAAAAGGTAAAAAGGTTAATCCACTGCTCCATGGTGGCCGTGATTCTCCCCAATTCGTAAGCGTTTGAGGCAAAGCAACCTTAGAGGGTAGGCGATAAGCTGCGCCTCTTGTCTACCAGTACCACAGAGGAACGAATCTGTCGGTCGGGGACCGACCAGTATTTTTTCAGTAACCGGTCTTTCTCCTTTGCGGTAACCAATTCAAAGCCATACTTTTTATAGAACCGGATCGCCCAGGTGGCATCCGCCCAGGTGCCGACTAGGATTGGGCAACTTGTCTGGGTTAGCAGATAAGACAATAGCTTCCCACCGAAGCCTTGATTCCATCTGGCCGTGAGGACGTAGGCATGTCGAATCAAAGTTATATTCTGAACATGCTGTATACCCATGACCCCGACCAGTTCGCCCTCTTTTTCACATCCCAAGAAGCCAACGCCCTCGCTGATCTCCCCCTGGAGCTCTCCTTTCGACATATAGGGCTCCTTCCAGCAATCCATGGGAATGATTCCCTTATAAGCTTGGGCAGAGTCGTTGATGATCTTGTAGATGGTCTCAAATTCGCCGTCTAGGCATTTACGGATCATTTCCATTCACCCTATTAGCAGAGAAAAATTTAACACCTGACAGGGTAATTGACAGCCCAATGAGTTGATAATAGATTCACAGCAGCCCACCCAGGGGCTGCGACGGGAAGTGCGCCGATCATTGCAACTGCTTGATAGCAGGAAAGGAGAATGCCTTGCCACCCATTTTACTCAGTGAAGAGGATGTTCGGTCAGTACTAGACATGAAGGAAAACCTGGAGGCCTTGGAGAGTGCCTATAAGCAAGAGGCCATGGGTGCCGCCTCCTATCGACCCAAGGCCACCGTCTACGTGGGCTCAAAACATGGCTATGCCATGACTCACGTTACCAGCCTGGGCGGGCTCCACAATCCCCCGGTGGTGGTGATCAACATCAGGTCGATGCTCCAGGCTACGAGTGATACCCGGGATATTCACAAGCTGAAAGGCCCCGGTGGGACCTATATGTCAATGCTCTTTAGCGGTGAAAGCGGTGAATTGCTAGCCATGATGAGCAACGGCGATATCTCCTGGTTTCGGCATGCCGGTAGCGCTGGTCTGGCCGCGCGCGAAATGGCCCAGCCAGACGCCAAGGTGGTGGGAATCCTCGGCTCAGGGAGCACAGCTCGCGCCCACGCTTTGGCCTATGCTTGCGTTCGACCCCTTGAGTTGTTCAAGATCTACAGTCCCAGCCTGGAGCACCGAAACACCTTTTCCGAATGGCTTAACTTGAAGACCGGCGTACGGGTAAAATCCATGGACAACCCCGAGGCCGTGGTTCGAGGGTCGGCCATCGTCGCGGCCTGTACCTCCAGCCGCTTCGAGCCACTCGTTAAGAAGGAATGGCTAGAGCCGGGGGTGCATTTTACCGGTGTTCAAACAGGGGAAGGCTCCATGGAGCTGGAGCTGGATGGAATCAAGCTGTTCCATCGGCTGGCCACGAGCTTTGACAGCGCCTCAAGCCATCACTTTACCGAGCCTGAACATAGTCCACTGCGGACGGCGACAACCCCTGAAATGCTCGATGTGTTTAGTGTGATACCAAATCACCACACCCTGGCGGACGTCCTGGCCGGCAAGGCCCCAGGTCGGGAGAGTCCGGACGAGAGGAACTACTATATTAATAACGGTACGGGGGTCCAATATGCAGCTACGGTTGCGCTGGTTTATGACCGTGCGAAGAAGCGGGGTATTGGACAGGAGATGCCCGCCGAGTGGTTCAAGTGGTTCCAACGCTGAGAGTCAGTCACAGATATTAAATTTGCAGATACCCCAGGTCCTCCAGACGCTCCATGATGATGGCAAGCTCTTGCTCGGGAGTCTGCTTCGTGGAGTCAACAGTTACCTCGGGGTTTAAAGGCGGCTCCCATAGTTCAGTTACACCTGGAACAGGGTGACCCTCCGTCACAGCCCTAACATAGATGCCTCTATGGTCCCGCTGCTTACAGACTTCTAGGGGACACTCTATATAGACTTCGATAAAACGGCCAATCTCTTTGCGCACCTCGTCGAGGGCCCACCGCTCAGGCGCAATCCACGGAACAATGGCTACTCCCCCACACTGCGTAATCAATCGGGCGATATAGCCGAGCCGACGGGTGATCTCCATCTTGCCGTTTCTGTCAAAGCCCAGATCCGGCATTAGCCTCGTTTTAAGCTCACCCCCGCTGCTTGGCTCTAGGAGAACAGCAGGGTAACCGCCTTCGATCAGTCGCTTCTCTAACAACTGAGCCAACGTGGTCTTTCCCGCGCTTCCAAGGCCTACGATCCAAACGGTGAAACCTTTCCATTGCTCGCTCATGATTTTTATTGCACCACTATTAGATTCTTACCGAATAGAATATTTAACAGAACGACTTCAGGAAACCAGCTATCAGTTCTTTAATTAAGAACTAACCGCAGATTCACGCCGATTAACGCAGATGAAAAATGGCAAAGAGCAGAGCGCAAAGCGCATGGCGTTAAGAGCTATCAGCCATCAGCTCCGGACTCATTACTGCCCGCTGCCATCTGCTAACTGCTTTTTGTCTTGTCGTCCCGTCGTCAGTAGTCCGTTATCTTTTTACGCTTTGCGCTCTGCCCTTTGCGCTTTGCAGTTTAGGCTCAGTACTCAGTCCTCGCAACTCAGTACTGACTAGCGCTTTGCTGCCAGCTGCTCACTGCCCGCTAATCGTTACGGGTTGTTGTGACTTGCCGAAAAGAGTCCAGTCGGAATCCCCTGGCGATAAGGTACATTTCGGATGACCCCTTCCGTGTGGCCTCGGAGCGGGCGCGTTGTGTCGAAGCAAAGTGCGGTTTGAGCTCCATTAGGAAAGCCGTTGTTTCGTCTCCTACGAAGGTTTTCACCAACAAACCCCCTTTGGTCTTGAGCAGGGCCGTTGCCAGCTTGAAGGCCGCCTGAGCGAGCTCAAGGGAGCGGCTAAGATCGGTTGCGTGAATTCCACTGAGTCGGGGGGAGAGATCCGAAAGGACACAGTCGGCGGTTCCACCTAGGAGCTCCTTGATCTTGCTTTGGGTATCTTCGGAAGTGATATCTCCCTGGAGAAGGTGGATATTGTTCTCTCGAAAGGGTTCCATGGGTTGAAGGTCCACCCCTACGACCCTACCCCCTTCTCCTATGAGCTTGGAGACTACCTGTAGCCAGCCCCCTGGCGCTGCACCGAGGTCAACGACGTGATCGCCGGGTTTGATGAGATGAAAGCGTCGGTTTAGCTCTAGGAGCTTATAGGCCGCCCGGGAACGGTAGCCTTCCCTCTTAGCCCTCTTGAAGTACGTATCTTTCGGCTGATAGCCCATGATGGGGGTTGATCTGACATTTTGCGGTGTGGAGCCCAGCGGCTTTACAGCTATATTGCCCGCAAAGTATATCAGCGTAACCCACCGTAGCATACCCTCCGTCGCCAAGGCTATGGAGGGTTACCCACCTCGTATTCATCCACGGGTTTGCACCCGTGACTTTTTGCGAAGGTGGGTAAAAAAAAGCCCAGCCGCTGCATTACGACTGGGCTTTTGAACACCAACGTAATTGTATTCACTCAGTCTTCAATCTCATTTCCACCCTCATGAGCGCGGTTTGCAGTAAAATCCATTTATCGCCCACAGCGGCTAATTTTGGTTTCAGCCCCAGTTGTTTCGCGGCCACAGCCGCATTGAGATCGCTTTCCACGGTATTGACGTACAGGGCGTTTTTATAGAGTTTGGGATCGCGCCGCATCAGGTACATGGCCTGCAAAAATGCGGTTTCAT
>JACZQL010000296.1 GCA_022545745.1 Deltaproteobacteria bacterium
ATATATGGACCCTTACCCTTGTTCCATGCCTTCTTGTCGAGGACCTCAGGATGAATCAGCAGTGGTCTGATGGGGTCTAGAACCCCAGCAGGGAGGAGGCGCGTGTTGACCGACGTGATACCACCCATCCAGACATCGAGGGAATACCGACCGGCCCTGCGCTCGGCTAGCACGCGGTCCGACTGCTGCCGGGATGAGCCAGTGGAAAAGATCACTTTGATCTTGTACTTCTCCTCAAAATCCCTGATGTGTTTCCCGACCCCACGCCCGATACCACAGCAAATAAAGGCAACTACCTTTCCCTCTTGCTGGGCCTTCTTGAGGAGCTCCGCCCACTCTTTGTCAAACGAACCTTTCTGGGCAAACCCCGCTGTAGGTGCAGCCAATAGGACGGTCATGCCCGCAAGCATTGCCCAGAAATTAAATTGACTTCGCAGCTTCATTTTGTTCCTCCTTAAAAGACTCTATTTAGCTTGGTCGGCCGAGGTGCTGCCGAGTGGGGCCAAGGATCGGATTCCACCTTGCTTCACCTCCGGGGCTCGGTTGGCCCTTGCTTCCTCTATTCCGCTATCAATATTGGTATCGATCATGGGTTGATTGGGATCACGGGTAAATCCATGTATGGGGTCAAGCCCTGCTTGCACCCTTTCGATGTTCTCCTTCAACATCTCCCTCAGCATCACAATGCCCTTGTCCGAAGTGGCCAGGCGTTCCTTGGTTCGGTCCGCGATGGGCCCCTGGGTTTCCCATGCCATATGGTCCTGTGGAATCACGTGGTGCAGGGTGTATCTAGTAAATGGATGGTTTTTGTCAGCGGGTTCTTTGTATGGCGGCTTGTACTCCACCGGCGGGTCGTCTTCTTCCTCCACCGCAGTTCCGTCCTCCCGCAGAGAGAACATGACGGCGATGTGCCAGGTGTGAGTGTCGTCAATGGGCACGCGGATCTGGGTGCTCGGCCCCTGTCTAAGGATATTGGGGAAGATCAGGGGATGTTCATCCAACATGCCGTTTTTGTAGAGCCGTTTTTTGATAATGCCGTAGGGGACCGTGTAAAACTCAAAGCTCTCTACATCATCAGTAAAACCCCGGGTCGTGCTCTCCGGTTTTCTCCCTTTCCTGCCAGCAAACTCCTGATGAAGGACCTGCAGATGGGCTGGATCCACAGAGTTCTCCATGGCCTGGAGCCAGTTGCAGTCCAACTGCGGATGAACCACGATCTTACGGCGGCCGTCCGTACGGAACAACGTATCGTACTTCGGGATCATTGGGGCCGGCTCCGGACCCATGTAAGCCCAATAGAGACCCACGAGTTTTTGTACTGGATAGGCCTTTTGCTTGATGGTAAGTCTGAACTTACTCTCCGCAGGTTCGGGTGGAGTTTCTAAACAATTCCCCTGCGTGTCATAGAGCCAACCGTGATAGGCGCAGGCAATCCCGCGCTCCTCAACCCGACCATACACCAGGGAGGCACCACGATGGGCACAACGATCCGCCAGGAGACCTACCCGACCTTTCTTGTCGCGAAACAGCACCAGGTTTTCCCCGAGGATACGGACAAACTTTGTGGGATTCTCCTCGGTCAGTTCCTTGGCCACAGCGACGGGGTGCCAGTAACGGCGCAGGAGCTCACCTGCGGGTTCGCCTGGACCCACCTTGGTTAGAAAATCGTTCATCTCTTTGGTGATAGGCATCGTTTCGTCTCCTTATCCATAATGGATTAATTCAACAAATCAACCTTATTCTCTAGTCCAAGAATACTGGCTTTCCCGCATAAGAAAAAAGCCAGCACACCCCAACAACGAATGGAAGGGCGACTGGCCAATTCTCAATCCCTTGATTCCCCCTTCGATGATCCTTTTTTTTTCCATTTTGCCTCAGAACGCTCTGAGAGCTCTTTCACCCAGCACAGGAAAGGGGTCAAATACAAAATTTTAAGTGCACCTATATCAACATAGAGAATGGGACCTGTCAAGCAGCTTCTCCCATAGGAAGTTTCCATCCTGATATTCAACCTGTTCAGTATTCCAAGAAACAAATTTTTCGCGGCAAGGCCTCAAAGCGTGCGTACCGCCAAGCTAAGAATTGTGGCTGAAATTGTTATGAAATAATAGGCTGCTGCCGAGAACCCAAAGGGACTTGACTGATCACAACAGGGTTGATAAGGCTCAGTGACCAGCGCAGACAATGATTACAAATAAAGGGAGGGTTTCTATGAAGCTTACCAGAGCATTTCTTTTTTTCGTGGCATTGATAGCTACGGCAGCCTTTGGGACTGCAACAGCGACTCCTGCCAGGGCAGCGGGGTTCGACCAGGAGTGGAAAGCTCTACTCAAAGCCGCCCAGAAGGAAGGGAAGCTGGTAACATTCATCTGCTGCGGCGTTGGCCGGGCCGTCGGCAAGATGATTCCGGAGTTCGAAAAGAAATTTGGCATCAAATGGATCAACTCCAGTGGCTCATCCAGTCAGCAGGCTGGCCGGGTTCTTGCCGAACGCCGGGCCGGCAAATTCTCCCTGGATGTTTGGATGGGCGGGGCTCGGACCTCGCAGACAAGGCTTCTACCCGCGGGAGCGCTGACTCCAGTGAAACCTCTGCTCATTCATCCTGAGGTGCTGGACCAGTCCGCCTGGTACGGGGGTGGGCTGACTTTCCTGGACGAGAAGGATCGCGCATACGTCCTGGCGTGGGCGGGCAATGCCTCGACCTCAGAAATCGCCTACAACACAAACCTTGTGGACCCCAAAGACATCCAGTCGTATTTCGACTTGCTAAAGCCCAAGTACAGAGGAAAGATCGTCATGCGTGACCCCGCCATGGCTGGGGTTTCCCAGGGCACGGCTTTCTATTACCTAAACCCCAATCTGGGGAAAAAATTTCTGCGCAGGCTGCTGACGGAAATGGACGTGACCATAACACGTAACGCTCGCCAGGCGGCGGAATGGCTTGCGCTAGGGAAGTATAGCATCTGCATGTTCTCCTGTAGGCAAGAGGTTCGCAAGGCAAGGCGGCAGGGACTACCCGTGGAGGAGCGGTTTCCACATATTCTCAAAGAGGGCTCAAGAATCGGTGTAGGTGGCAACACGGTCTTTGCCCTTGATCGGGCGCCGCACCCTAACGCGCAGAAGTTTTTCCTCAACTGGTGGTTCAGCCGCGAGGGCCAGCTATTTGCGCAGAAAACAGATGGAGGGAATTCCCTGCGTGTGGATATCAGCAAAGCGGCGGTGGCTCAACAAAACCTTAGGAGGAAAGAGTTCACATACGTTTTCCTAGAGAAAGAAACTGGTTACTTGGAAAAGATGAATGAGGCATTGAACTTCGTGCGGCAGATCAAGGCATCCGTTGGCAAGTAGTCGGCCAAGTATTTCTTTCGCTTAGGTCAGGATTTCCTCGTCACGCCATTGACTTATGGTGTCGCGATCATAGCCAAGGAGGTCGTGGAGAATCGAGTCGGTATCCTTTCCCAGAGCTGAGGGCAGGGCCAACGGGTCATCAGTCATGCCGCGGAACTCCAATGCGCTGCGTGGAACTTCGAAGGATCCGATCGGCGAGCTGGCAAACCTCTCGAAGTAATTCCGGTGTCGGAGCTGTGGATCTTTCACCAGATCGACAGCGTTTTGCACCACGCCTGCAGGAATCCCCGCTGCCTGCAACCGTTTCATCACCTCTTCGGCCGACTGCGAACGGGTCCATTCCTCGATAATTCCATCGAGCACCGCTGCATTTAAAGAACGGGCGGGAAAATCAGCAAACCGCGAGTCTGCCATCAGGTCGTCGCGACCCAGGACACGGCAGAGCTTACCCCACTGCTCATCGGTCTTGACCGAAACTACGCACCATCGATCTTCTCCCTCAC
>JACZQL010000297.1 GCA_022545745.1 Deltaproteobacteria bacterium
GCGGCTAAAAAATCTGGCAAAATTCTCACCGATGATTTGGCGATTAAAAACTCTTCCCCACCTTCTACCAATGCGTTTCCATACCAGACCAGTGGCACCACCACGGCCAGCAGGAGACCCCAATGAAAGCAGAGGCGGTATAGAAAATCCCATCTTTTACGCAGCCCGAGAAAACAAACAATCGTTATCCCCGTGAGGATGACACTTACCGGGCCTTTGGCAAGCACACCTATCCCTAGAACCAAAAAAAAACATAGGTCCAAACGGGTCGGGTTAAATGATCGCGGTAAAGCAAATAGAACAGGACTAGGGAGAGCGAAACAAAGAAAGTGAGGGTCATGTCGACCCGAGCGGCAATGGCAATTTGCTGGTAGCCCAAGGAAGTCGCGAGGATCACACCTGCCAAGAAGCCAATGTTGGGGTTATAGATCTTTTGACCCAAACCATAGATCAATAAGACCCCTAGGGCGGCAAAGAGCGCTGAAGGAAAACGTGCAGTAACTTCGGTAACCTGGCCTCGAACAATGGAGGTGACGGCACCCACCCAGTGAAAGAGCGGCGGTTTAGAGGGAATGCCAAATCCCATCTTTAGAGGAAATAGCCAATTCCCGTTGTGCACGATATCCAGCACCACTAATGCTTCCCTTGGTTCGCCTCTGTTAAAGAAGGGGAACGCACCCAGATGAGAGAAAAAGAGCACACCGCATACCGCTATCAGGAGAACCACATGGACAATTTTAGCTGATTTAGAATTAATGCTAAACATTAATTATTTATTATATCCACTTAATAATACGGATTTTTATTCGTAGAAATTTTCCAAGCTTCGAATTTGATCCGTGTCTTTCTGTCTAGCCAGCGGATTAAACGACGTTCCTTCTTTCCCCAGGTTTTCGACCCGAGATAGATATGGAGAAATCGAATTCGATCCCATCTCGAGATCCCAGCTAGCTCAAAATGGTTGAGTTGTACCAGATTCCGCTTCCAAAGGCCATGGGGAAACCAACGAGGATAGCGGCGTGTCCGATCATGGTCGAGGTAAAAAAACTTGACGCCTGCCCCCTGCAGCTGAACCAAAATATTCTCGGGGATCAAAGCACCGGGGACAAACCCCATCTGATGCAAACGTCGGATTTCCAATGCAAACTGTATGAGATATTCCCTCTTCCGTTTCAACGAGCGAGTATCCGATGAATCGGAACAATGCTCTTGGAGAAACCGGGGGAGTGAGGACCCTTCCACCGCTAAGGTCAGGAGGAAGGCCTGCTGGACGAAGCGAACCGTTCTGCACTCACCTGCCGCCACACTGGTAGGAGCATGGAATTGTTCAGAGCACAGGGCCCTCCCCACCTTGAGAGCTCGAAATGCCTTGGAGGCCCGAAAAAGATCCTTAATAGATCCAAAAGGATCCGAGAGATTATGTATCTTGAGGTAGAAATTGCAGCCACCCATTGTTGGTGGAAATTGAAATTTTATGGTCTGAGGGTGACGAGTAGGGTCTTGGCTGCTTGCATTCAAATGTTGCAATATAACTTCCCACAAACCCGGAGTCCATATCTCAGGATTGACTAGGAGACTCCAGTTCCCCTCGCGGACGAGTCGATACTCACTCCCAAGCCCCATCCGATTTACCGCCCTGAGCCAATGCCTCCCCAACTTTGGTTACGACATCTTCAATTTCAATTGACTGCATACAGACCTGTCCAATGGGACACTTTCTGAGATAACAGGGAGAACATTCGCTTTTCCCTCTAATGATCAAATTTGCATAGCCGTGAGGCCCCGTTCGAACCGGATTGGTGGCGCCCCAAAGGGAGACCACAGGGGTACCCACAGCTTCGGAAACGTGCATGAGACCCGTATCAGCTCCAACGGCAACGCTGGCCTTTGCAAGAATACCCATAGACTCTCTAAGCGAACTCTTCCCAACCCAATTCATAAAGGGACCCATTCCGTGGCTCTCCATCTCCTGTGCAAAAGGGACATCTTCTCCTCCCCCAAGTAGCACGATGTCCAAGCCGTAACGCCTGTGAACTTCACTGGCGCTCAGTGCCGTTTGATAGGGAAACCATCGTTTACTCTCCCAGCTGGCCCCTACGTAAAACACGGCGAATCGATCCCCCACCGACTCGAGGCGTTTAGCAAGACTCGTTTCTTCTTGGTGAGTGGTCCGGAGATTCCATTCGATAGGGGCATGGGGAATACCGAGGAATTCCGCAAACTTCAGGTAGTGAGACAACTTCGAGAATTCGTCACCCACGGGTGGGATATGTCGATTGTTAAAGATCCAATTCCCTTCCTTCGAGTCAAGCCGATGAAAACCCAGACGAAATGGAGCGCCGGACCACCAACTGATTAATCCACTCTTTAAATGCCTCTGCAGATCCAGTACCAGATCGAATGCGCCGGAACGAACTTTTCCCAGAAAGGGAACCAGTATTTTCCACCACCGCTCCCTATCAAATACGAGCACCTCATCCACTGCCGGGTGATTTTCCACCAGTGGTAGGGCCAAGGGTTCAATGGACCACGTAATTTTGGCCCCTGGGTAGGCACGTCGAAGGAGATTGGCCAGGGGTAGGGCTCGAGCCACATCTCCAATCGAACCATGCAGCACTAGCAGGATCCTCTTACCCATAACTCTGGTCTCATTGACCTTGCTCATAAAAAGCCATAAAGGCAGCCCAATCCTCTTTGGAGAGATGCTGCCGGTCGGGATCCAGTTTCCGCGCGGACCGCAACAATCGATTCAGGTTCTTCTTCGCTTGGCGCAAGGGAATCCTATGGGGGTAAAGTCTTGCCTTATCGAAATCAATGAGATAGGCCTGAATCTTTTCACTATCCCCTCGAATCAAGATGTTTTTTAAATTAAGATCAGCGTGATAGACCCCTTCACGATGCATTTGCCTTACACTTATGGCCGCAGCCTGAAGGAGTGATGTTCGGTATCTAAACTGGGTCCCCTTTTTTAATGCCGACCAGAGGTCCTCTGCCCCTCCTAGTTCACGCGTGACCAACCAGCCACGATAGAAGGGCCCCCAACACCTCTCCACAACAGCCGCCAGGATCTCTAAAGTCGGAATTCCCCGCTCACGTACAGTTTCAGTGATGACCAGCTCCCTGAATGGCCGAGCAGGCCAGGTGAAGAAGAATTCTCCTGTCACTTTGCGCAGCAGTCCTCCATGGTAGTAGGTTCGCACTAAGGCATCTTCATCCTGGTTCAGGTGAATTCGACGGAGCATACCTCTTCCATAAAGCGGGGTCGACTCATCTCCTGCCGCCTTCGGGAAAAGAACCATTGAAGCAATCTTGTGGCCGTCCACCCCCTCACGTACCAAGATCAACTGCTTACGGCTCAAATAAACCCTTTTAAACCCCATGGAACTATCGGGCCAGACCCATTTTTCTAACATTTTTCCCAATCTTCTTCAATTCTTACCCCCCTCCACAAAGATACCCCCGCCCATGCTGTCCGGAGTTTACCGGCAAGGAAGACAGGCCACCGCCCGAGAGCTCATCATCCTGTAATGGAGCGGTGCGTCTCCCACCACTTCATTCCACTCACTAGCGTTGCGTAAGCTGCTAGCCCTGACAGGCTCAAGCCTGCCAGCCCCTCAAAGAGAAGCCCGTTGATTATGAGAAGACGCATCAAAACACGCAGGGGGTAGAGGGAAATGGACGCTGTACTAAGAGTTCGCCCCTCTGACCTCAGTTGTTCTGCCCACAGGCTTGAAATGTGATTCACTCGCTCTACCCCATCCCTCAATTCGGCACAGGAGTAATCATCAATCCAATTTCGCAGCAATCCCGAAGAGTTTCCACGGACCTCACGGTCCAAATTC
>JACZQL010000298.1 GCA_022545745.1 Deltaproteobacteria bacterium
ACTGGATCTACCCCGATGCACTGGTGGTCGTCTACGGTAAACCGCGGACCCGGATTATATCCTTCACCAATCTATCACACCTGGAGATGCGCAGCCAGTCGGCGCCGGACCGCCTCCGGGCCGCGCTGCATCGGGGTCGAAACTTGGTGCTGATGGTTCGGGACCCGGAAGCCTTTAACGAGCAACTTCAAAAGGCGCTGGATGACTACCGGGGTCTTGGGCACGGCCTTGCTTCCCGGGGGCACCGCGGCGATCATGTCGATCACCTCCATCCCCGCAATCACTCTGGCGAATACAGCGTAGCCGTAGTCCCGCGTTCCGTGATCCAGAAATGCGTTGTCCTTCAGGTTCAGGAAGAATTGCGTGGTGGCGCTGTCCACCACCTGCGTGCGTGCCATGGATAGGGTGCCGCGTTTGTTCTTAAGGCCGTTCTTGGCCTCGTTCTTGATGGGGGGATTGGTTGGTTTTTTTTGCATCTGTTCCGTGAAGCCCCCGCCCTGGATCATGAACCCGGGGATGACGCGGTGGAATATGGTGTTATCAAAGAATCCCGCATCCGCATATGCGAGAAAGTTCTTGACCGTGATGGGAGCCTTGTCAGTATAGAACTCGATCATGAAATTTCCGAGGGTCGTCGAAAAAATGACCTTAGGATTCTCTGCCACATCTTGAGCCCTGGCTGCCCGGCCCACGGTAAGCGCGGCAGTCATGACCAGCGCGAGGATGAGAGCTATCTTGCAGTATGCAATTCGCCGTCTTGTCATTCCTGTACCTCCAGGAGGTTTTGCTACGTCTAGTGCATTCGTTCAAAGCTTTAATTTCTTTATATTTTATAATTTATACTTTATTCCCGCCGTCCAATCCAGAGGTTGTCCCTCTTTATGGGGTTTGTTATCCTGACTTTACGAATAATGAATTTCTGGCAAAACATAGACAAGCCGATCATTGGTCTTTCGCCCATGGATGGCGTTTCCGACGCCTCATTTCGATTTATCACGGCTAAGCACGGCGGTCCGGACGTCACGATTTCCGAGTTTGTGAACATCGAGACCCTTATATATGCACCGCATAATCTCGTCAAAGACCTAACTTATTCGGAGATGGAACGTCCCGTGGTTGCGCAAATTTACGGCCATACTCCGGAATTGTTCTACCAGGTGGCCCATGTGGTATGCGAGCTCGGCTTCGATGGCTTGGATATTAATATGGGGTGCCCGGCGAAAAAAGTTGTGGGCAAGGGGAGTGGGGCTGCCCTCATACTGAACCCACCCCTGGCTCACTCCATCATCCAGTCGGCACGGCTGGGCATTCAACACTGGTTCGAGGGACAGACGCTGGGTGATCTCCAGGCGAGCCCAGAATTGATTCAAGGGGTCGAAAGGTCTAACCGGCTCAGGGCTGGAACGGGAAACCCTCCCCGGCGACGTCTCATCCCTGTATCCGTCAAGACTCGGTTGGGCTACGACCAAATCGTCGTGGAGGATTGGATTCAGACCCTCCTGGAAGAAAAGCTTTCGGCGATTTCGCTCCACGGCCGCACCCTAAAACAAAAGTACCGGGGAAGCGCGAATTGGGAATCCATCGCCCGAGCCGTGGAGCTGGCGGAGAATTCGGAGACACTCATCCTTGGCAACGGGGATCTGCAAAGCATGGAAGATGTCTACCGGCGTGTGCGCGAAACCCGAGTGGATGGAGTCCTCCTTGGGCGCTCCACCCAGGGAAATCCGTGGATCTTTAGGACAAAGGATCAGGTGAAGCAGGCGCTGCGCCATGATGGGGCACTGGAATTCCGCCCGTCACCTGTAAGCCTAGAAGAACGGATCAGGGTGATCCTAGAGCATAGCGACTATTTTCAAAATCACTGTGGGAGCCCGACCTTTGTGGGGATGCGAAAACATTTGGCATGGTATTGTAGGGGAATTCACGGGGCCTCGGAATTACGAGCGAAAATGGTCCGCGCCAGCAGCGTGGGCGAGGTGATGGAGTATCTCAAAAACTATGTGTCGCAATTGCCTTCAAGGATTGAGCCGCCGAATCACATGTGGCTGAGTTAAGAAATCCATACGGTAGCCCGCCGTCATCTTTCAGACCTTGAGTTTATGAGACTCATCCTTGCCTCCACGTCTCCTCGTCGCCGTGAGATAATGACCCTTCTCGGCCTGCCCTTTGAAGTGATCTCCCCTGAATTTGACGAATCGATCCTCGCCGAGCGTACCGTCCAAGACGAGGTCCTGGACTTCGCCGTCGGAAAGGCGAAATCCGTTGCCCGAAAACACCCCAAGAGCATTGTCATCGGGAGCGATACCATGATTCTGATTGACGGGGAAAAGATTGGTAAACCCACCGGTATGGCCGATGCAAAACAGATCCTTCGCACCCTTTCGGGTAAGACTCACCGGGTCCTCACCAGTGTCGCGATCGTCGATAGTTTAGGCGGGCCCGGGCTGCAGACCGTAGAGAAAGTCTCCGTTGTCATGCGTGGCTACTCGGACAAAGAGATTGAGGACTATCTATCCTGCAACGAATCCCTCGATAAGGCAGGCGGCTACTCCATCCAGGGGGAAGGCCGCGCGCTGATCCAATCCATCGACGGGGATTACCTGACGGCAGTGGGTCTGCCCTTAAGGCCCATTGCCCATTATTTGAAGGGCCGAGGCATATCCTTCCCTTTAGACGTCGAAAAACTCTATTCTGAAAAATCCTACCTCAACTGGCAGAGCTTTCAATAGCGGGTATCCTTGTTCTGCCTTCACTCCTTGGTCAAGTTGACAAGTTTTGCGCCCCGGGACTAGACTACACTCGGTCTGTCTTGTACCGAATTTTACGGAAAGGCTGGCTTAGAGAAAGAAAGGAGACACTTAGATGGAAAGCCGTCGTTACGATTATTTGCCTATTAATCGACGCAAGGAATTGAAATGGCCCAATGGGGCGAGGGTCGCTGTCTGGGTTGGTCCCAATATCGAATGCTTCCATATCGACAAGAAGATTCCAAGTGCTACATATCCACAACTGCCCGACGTCCAAAATTACACGAGTCGGGAATATGGATCCCGTGTTGGCGTATTCCGCATGATGGACGTCTTTGACAAATACGGGATCAGGGCGAGCGTGCTGTTAAACGCCGAGGTTTGCGATAGGCACCCTGCGATCATTGAAGAAGGGAAGAAAAGGAACTGGGAATGGTTGGGGCACGGTTTCAATAACAATCAGCGTATAACCAGTTACCCTCCGGAGGAAGAGCGACAGGTAATCCGTCAGGTGAGAGAGAAGATTACCTCGGCAATTGGGACCCCTCCCAAGGGATGGCTTGGACCAGGGCTTGCGGAAACGTTTAATACGCCGGACCATCTCGCTGCCGAAGGGTTCGAGTACGTATGCGATTGGGGCATCGATGATCAGCCGATTCCCATGCGGGTTAGAAGCGGTCGAATGGTTGCGATCCCTTACCAACAGGGTCTCAATGATATCACCGTCTTCGTGGGCCAACATCATACCCCACAGCAGTACCTACAAATGGTTTGTGATCAATTTGACACCTTGTACAGAGAGTCCGCCGGGGGCGGGAGAGTAATGGCGTTGCCCTTACACCCCTATATTACAGGCCTTGCTTTTCGCATCAAATACCTTGATAGGGCGCTGGAGTATATCTGTTCCCATGAAGGGGTCTGGCTTGCCACCGCAGGAGAGATTGCGGATTGGTACTATCAACACTATTACGAGGACCCGGGTCCCATGAATTCGTAGGTTCGCATTCCCCTAGCAGGTTATTGAAAAATCTGTTTGCAGGCTGGTCAAAAAGATCTCAGAGGCGAGGCGCGCGAAAGATCGACGAGCGGG
>JACZQL010000299.1 GCA_022545745.1 Deltaproteobacteria bacterium
GGTGACAGACTGCCCTCTGGGAGTTTGGTGCGACACAGCCTCAATTTCCAGCGCTTTGCCCTTTCCTCGTGATCCTATTCCCAACACCGGCATTTGCCGACCAGGGGAATGGTGCTAATAACTTCTCCCCGTCACCACTAGAATTGAGTCATTTCAATTTCTTCCCCCAACAACCTGAGAAAGGCTCAGAAAGATAAGGGACAAAAATCCCACCCATTGGGGAAACCACGATTGGTGGGTTTTTTCTGAATACAGGTTTATTGCCCGATGTACCAGCCAATTCCATTCCGCTCAAGAAAGCTTGTCAGACGGGCGAAAGAGTCCACGTAAATCAATGCCCCGACCACGACCAAAAATCCCCCGCTGACCACCGACACTCCCCCTAAGTACGCCCGGGCCTTTTTAAATGAGGTGAGAAATGTATCAACACTGAAGGCGGTGAGAAAAAGAGGGAGCCCCAACCCGGCTGAATAAGAAGCAAGAAGCGCCACCCCCGCCTGCGTCGACTCGGTGGTGCTGGCATAGAACAGGATAGTCCCGAGGATAGGTCCAACACAGGGGGTCCACGCCGCTGCAAAAGCGGTCCCAATTAAAAAGGAGCCGACATACCCAACCGGCCTATTCGAAAACTGGATGAGTCGGCGCTCTGTCATGAGAAACCTCATCTTGAGCATACCTATGAGGTAAAGCCCAAACAAAATAATGAGGATTCCTCCTACCTTTCTAATCAGGTCCTGATACTCAAACAAAAGCTGCCCTACCAAACTGGCCGAGGCTCCAAAAGCAATAAACACAACCGAGAACCCCGCGATAAACAATAATGAGTTGAAAATGATGCTTTTACGAAACCGTCGTCGTTCAGCCACGTCGGACAATTGTTCAATGGACAGGCCAGTAATGTAGGAAACATAGGAAGGGACCAATGGCAACACGCAAGGAGAAACAAACGAAAGGACGCCTGCAGTAAAGGCAGCGAAGATCGATACCTGGTTGAGCGATTCAATCATGAGTTATGAGACCCTAAGAAGTCCCTGAATGAGCTCCCTCGCCTTTGGGCTATTCCATTCCCGGGCGCCAAAAACCCGGTGCCGGATGGTTCCCTGACGGTCAACCAAGAAACTCATTGGCAAGGTTCTCACCCCATAAGTAGCCATCACACGATAATCCGAATCATGCAGAATGGGAAAGGTCAGGCCATTGGTTTCTATAAAAGGCCGAGTGACAACCATCCCTTGAGGGTCGGATGAAATGGCGAGAACCTCAAAGCCTTTACTTTTCAGTTCTTGATACACCACTTCCATGCCCGGCATTTCTACCCGGCAAGGCCCACACCAGGTAGCCCAAAAATTCAGAAGGACCACTCTCCCCTGATAATCAGAAAGGGAAGCCCAATTCCCATCCAAATCCAAAAGGGTAAAGTTCGGGGCAGCTGTTCCCACCTGGGGCCGGCCCATTTGTGAGGCGCCGGCCTGGCTTGCTCCGGACCCCTCGGGTGGTTCCGTAAGGCTGGCCTCGCATCCAAGCCCTAGGACCAACGTGACAATCAGGGCAACCCTCCCCAGAATGAACCATACTGGATT
This sequence comes from Deltaproteobacteria bacterium, assembly GCA_022545745.1. The sequence continues at coordinate 1,581 of JACZQL010000299.1, forward strand.
CCACCCCTTCATATCCGCTAGTTCACTACAAGAGGGCGTTAAAAATAGCCTGCACTTGGGGAAAAGGGATCTGGAACCTACCCTGTGGAGAGGTATCATTCGTGTTTCACTGGCTTGATTTCATCATATTCTGCTCCTTCTCACAGCGTCAACTTGGAAAAGCCTTCTGAAAGGGCGGGGCTGTCCGTCTAGGATTTCACACGATCTCCTGTATCCTGGACAAGAAATTTTCCTTCAAGTATATTACGTAGAAGTGGGAACGCATTGCTAAGAAATGAGTGAAGCTGTTCTATATTTTCGGCTGATAGAGGCTGTTCCCGGAGAGGCCCAAGAAACCCCAAGCTCTTTCGTCATCTTGTGTACGACCCCCCATGGTCTCGAGCAGGCCGGCACCCTCAAGGTGGGAAACCATACCCTATGATCGCAATTTCCGGCCAAGAAATCAGTAAAACGTATGGATACTATCAAGTGTTACGAGAGGTGAACCTCGAGGTGGGCTGCGGAGAATGCTATGCATTGTTCGGGCCAAATGGGGCCGGCAAGACCACTCTTCTCAGAATTCTTGCAACCCTTCAGCGGCCTACCACTGGACGATTTGAAATTTTGGGACGGGATGGGTTGAAAGAAAGAGACACGGTTCGTGCAACCCTCTTACTTCTCGCCCACGGGTGCCACCTGTACGAGGACCTCAATGCGTGGGAAAATGTGCAGTTTGCCTTGGCCTTACGAGGCCTGTCTCTCGCTCAACGGCAAGTAAAGGCAGTGTTGGACCGGGTTGCCATCGGCGCCTTTGCGGACATGAAAGTTCGTTTCTTCTCCGCGGGAATGAAGAAACGCCTTGCCCTCGCCAAAGCCATGCTGGCTCAACCAAAAGTCCTGCTTCTGGATGAGCCCTTTTCCACTCTGGACAAGGCGGGGATCGAAATCCTGAAACAGTTCATTCTTGAGACACTTGCACGAGGAGGAGGTGTCCTCATGGCCACCCACAATCAAGAAAAAGCCGCTGAGGTAGCAAAGCGGGCTGGGGTCCTCAGCCATGGTGCCTTGAAGCCTGTGCCACTCCAGGATCTGAAAACTCATGACTTTTCTTAAGGTTATCCGGTGGATGGTCTGGAAAGATCTCATCAGCGAGGTGCGGAGCCGGGAAACGATTTCCTCCATGTTTTTTTTCGCCCTGATCGTCATCTTGGTGTTCAGTTTCAGCTTCTCTATGGATCAACAAGCCGCTCGGGAACTTATTGCGGGAATCATTTGGGTGGCGTTTGTCTTCACCGGAATCATTGGGCTTGGCAGGTCTTTTTCAGTGGAACTCCAAAACGACTGCCTGGAATTTCTTCAGATGAGCCCAGCATCCAAAGGGGCTATGTATCTGGGGAAAGTCATGGCGAATCTTATCTTTATGCTCACGGTGGAAATCATCCTTTTCCCGATGTTTGTCATTTTTTTCAATCTGGACGTCATTGAAGAAATTCACATCCTTCTGTTAATATTTTTTTTAGCCACATTTGGTCTCTCCGCCGTCGGCACGCTGTTTTCCGCGCTGACGGTCCAGATTCGGGCGCGCGAGGTCATGCTCCCGATTTTACTCCTCCCTCTGGTGGTTCCAGTGATGATTGCCGCCGTCGAAGCCACCAAGGGCGCCCTCAATGGGGATCCTCTCGCAGGGTATTGGCAATGGCTGGAGTTGCTGGCTATCTTTAACGTGGTCTTTACCGTCGTGTCCTTTTGGATGTTCGAATTCGTCATGGATTCCTAACCCCGTGATGAACAAAGTCATTCGTCGCATTCAGCGGTATCAGGGCTGGTTCGGGGCGGGAGCTGCCGGATGCTTGCTTGTAGGTTTGTACCTCGGATTGATCGCCTCGCCGCCGGATTACTACCAGGGAGAGGTGGTGCGGATCATGTATATCCACGTACCGTTAGCCCACACCTCCTTGTTGGCCTATACCGTCCTGTTCGGGGGGAGCGTCTGGTATTTATGGAAACGAGACCCCCTCGTGGACAATATGTGTCATGCCGCTGCGGGGCTCAGTGCAGTCTTTACCAGCTTAGCCCTGTTCACGGGCATGATTTGGGGGAAGCCAACGTGGAACACGTGGTGGACGTGGGACGCCCGGCTGACTTCTTTTACCGTCCTGTTATTGATCCTCATTGGGTACTTGATGCTCCTTACCTTTATCGACGACCCTGAACGGGAAGCACGGTTTGCAGCGGTGGTCGCCATTATCGGGTTCGTCGATCTGCCGATCGTCCATT
>JACZQL010000300.1 GCA_022545745.1 Deltaproteobacteria bacterium
AAGATCCACAGAGGAATCTCCATGGTTATCTTCCCTGAAGGGACCCGCGGCCTAGCGGGGGGGCTTCTTCCGTTCAAAAGGGGTGGTTTTCTCCTTGCCATCCAGACTCATATGCCCGTTGTCCCCGTGACCATTAGCGGTTCTGGAGCCGTTTTGCCCAAGGGGGACTGGCGTATCCAGGGGGGGAAAATAGAAGTGAATGTGAGTGAGCCCATTCCAGTAGATCAGTATCGTGTGGAGAACTTAAAGCATCTTATGACCCGGGTGCGCGAGGAAATGGAACCACACACCCATCACCAGGCTGCCTCTGCCAGTGATCCGCCAAACCATGCAGAGGCTATTTTACCCGCAGAGACCCGTCTCGAAAGGTAAGGCACCCGATGGATCCATTGAGAATCATCCCCCTAGGGGGTCTAGGGGAGTTCGGAATAAACATGATGCTCATCGAGTATGGCGATTCCGTCATCGCCATCGATTGCGGATTGATGTTCCCTGGGGCGGACCTCTTGGGCATTGATTTGGTGATTCCCGATATCAGCTATCTCGTGGAGGGAAAGAAGGAACTCCATGGGATCGTCCTGACCCATGCCCATGAAGACCATATCGGAGCCCTCCCCTATATCCTCAAGCAACTTCCCGTCCCCATCTATGGCACCCCACTGACGCTAGGCCTGCTGCGGAATAAACTCAGGGAACACAATCTTGAAAAGACGGTGGAGCTCCGTGAGATCACTGCGGGTCGCCGGTGGTGGCTGGGCCCATTTCAGTTGGAGGGAATCCGGGTCACCCACAGCCTGCTCCACTGTCTGGCCTTGGCCATTGAGACACCCGTTGGGGTCGTGGTCCACACAGGTGACTTCAAGATCGATCCCACCCCCATGGACGGTGAGCTATTCGATGCCGATAGTTTTGCCGCCTATGGAGAGAAGGGGGTCCTGCTACTCCTTTCTGATTCCACCAATGTGGAACGCCAGGGACGTACCCGCTCGGAACGGGAGGTGGGGAAAAACCTAGAGGAGCTCTTTAAGGGATGCCGCGGTAGAATCTTTGTCTCGACCTTCTCCTCCCATATACCGCGCATCCAACAGGTCATCGACGTGACAGAGCGATTTGGGCGCACGCTGATTCTCAGCGGCCGAAGCATGCTTAACAACGCGCAAATCGCATCGGACTTGGGATGCCTGCGCCTCCCTGATGATGTCATGACCGAGGCTGAGAAGTGGCAAGACCTCGCCAACGATCAGGTTGTGTTTCTGACCACCGGGAGTCAGGGGGAACCCCTCTCGGTGCTCCACAGGGTTGCCTTAAACGATCACAAGTGGATCAAGATGGAGCGCGGTGACACGGTGATTCTTTCGGCCAGGGTTATCCCGGGAAACGAGAAGACCATCTCGAATCTGATCGACCACCTCTACCGTCGCGGCGCAGAGGTCCATTACGAAACAGTCTCAGATGTCCATGTGTCGGGTCACGCCAGTCAAGAAGAATTGAAGACCATGATTCAATTGACCCGCCCGCGTTACTTCATCCCGATCCATGGGGATTACCGAAATCTAGTCCGACATATCCAACTGGCCCGAGGAGTGGGGATCCCCGAGGACAACTGCTTTCTTTTGGAGAACGGTGAAGTCCTGGAATTAACCGACCGTGGCGTCACAAGAGCAGACTCCGTCCCGGTGGGAAAAGTCTTCGTCGATGGAAAAGGGGTCGGTGATGTGGAAGACGTGGTGATCCGTGACCGCCGTCACCTTTCAGAACAAGGGATGGTCTTGGTGGTGATGGCCATTCATCAGCAAACGGGGGAACTGGTGGCAGGTCCCGACATCATCTCACGGGGATTCACGGGCGCAGAAGAGGGGGAGGAGATCCTAGAACAGGCCAAGACGCTGGTGTTGGAGAGTTTGGGAGGTTTTAGCCGAGAGATTCGCACAGATCCCTCGGAACTGAAGGAAGAAGTGCGCAAAAAGCTCCGCCGTTACTTTAATAAGATTCTGGGGAGACGACCTGTCATCGTCCCACTCATCATGGAGATGTAACAAGGGGCCTAAGACGCTCGTAACGGGAAACTCAAACAGGCCTTGGATCCAGATCGATGTTTTCTAATGTGAGGGAGAACCCTATGCTAATGAGAGGTTCCAAGCTTATGCGAGAAATCTGGGGGGTGGTGATCGCGGTCCTTGCCATCCTGCTTGTCATAAGCCTGGTCTCCCACGATCCAAGTGACCGCTCCTTTAATACCCCCTCAGGGAGCATCAATACTAGCAATGGGGGTGGGGTCGTGGGGGCCTATCTCGCAGATTTCCTGCTCCAAGGTCTAGGGCTGGCCACCTATCTCCTCCCGCTTTTTCTTTTCGCCGTCTCCTACCATCTGTTTCGTGAAAACCCCAAAGGCCTTCAGTTGCCTAAGGCTATTGGGACTGTGCTTTTTCTTTGGAGCGGGACCATCTTCCTGAGTCTTTTGCGCGAGTCCGAAACCGCGAGGGAAGCCGGAGGGATTGTCGGGGGATATTCAAAGGAAGTACTCATCTCCCTGTTGGGTTATGGAGGAACGATCCTCATCGCCCTCTCTCTTTTAGTCCTTGCCATGATGCTGGTGTCCCAGATTTCACTGGTCAGTACCCTCGAAGCGATTCTGCAAAATACCAAAGAGCTCTTCCTCCAGGCCCGGAGTGGGATCAAAGGACTATACCTCCGTCTCAAGGAGCGAAAAGAAAAGTTAAAGGGGGAGAATAAGAAAAAGGATCGTCGAGATTTTAAAGCCCCACCCATCGTCCTAAAAGAGGAGACCAAAGCTGAAGATCTGGCCAAAAAGACAAGGAGGAAAACACCACCAAGGCCGGAGCAATTTGAGCTCCCGGAGATCCACCATGGCTATAACCTTCCCTCCCTCGGGTTTTTAGACACCCCGAACGGGGGACCGATCAAGATTGATAAGGATACCCTTCAGGCCAATTCACTGATTCTGCAAAAGAAACTCAATGATTTCGACGTCGAGGGAGAGGTGGTGGCAGTGCGACCCGGGCCGGTCATCACCATGTTCGAGTTCAAGCCGGCCCCGGGGGTCAAAGTGAGGCGCATCGTTACCCTTGCCGACGATCTCTCCATGGTGCTGCGGGCCGTAAGCGTGCGGATACTGGCCCCCATCCCCGGCGAGTCGGTGGTTGGCATTGAGATACCCAACCCAAAGCGTGAGAAGGTCTTCCTCAAACAACTCCTTGAGAGCAACAACTATCAGAACGCCGAGTCGAAGTTGACCCTGGCCATAGGAAAGGATACTTCCGGCTCCCCCTTTGTCACTGACCTGGCCCGAATGCCGCACCTGCTTGTGGCCGGTGCCACTGGAACAGGAAAATCTGTCGCCATCAACGCGATGATCCTGAGCATCCTGTTCAGGGCGACCCCTCAGGATGTTCAATTTATTATGATAGATCCCAAGATGCTGGAACTCACGATATACGAGAGTCTGCCCCACCTCTTGGTCCCCGTGGTGGTTGAACCCAAAAAGGCCATGGCTGCCCTATTCTGGGCCATGGAAGAGATGGATCGCCGCTACCGCCTCATGCGAGATAAGGGGGCGAGGGATCTAGATCATTACAACCGACTCTTAGCCAGGGAGACCGCCAAGGGAAAGGTGATCGAGCTTGAGGAAGTGGAAGAGACCATGATGGAGGAGCCAGAGATGGGCGGAAGCTTAGCAGAGAATGCCCCCCTCGAACACGAAAGGCTTCCCCGAATCGTTATCGTGGTGGACGAGCTGGCCGATCTCATGATGACCGGAGGCAGGGACGTCGAGGAGTACATCACGCGTCTCGCTCAAAAGGCCAGGGCCGC
>JACZQL010000301.1 GCA_022545745.1 Deltaproteobacteria bacterium
AGTCGCTTTTTGGTCGTGACATAAAACTCTTAGGGGTGGACCCGACCCGATGCGGGCTGACCCCGTTGAACGTCCGTAGCGTGGAGAAGTGTATGAATTATTTGGGAGCGGATGGGGTCCTCCCACGGCGGCCGACCATTAAGGAGATTTTTCCCTTTAACTAACTCAACGATGGAGAAGGAGAAGAAGGAAAATTAAATGAAGGTCTGGATTTTTGTGCGTATAGGCTATCCCAACCGGGTCACCGGAGATTACTTAATGAAGGGGCGTAACTACGACCGCACCCTGGGTTTGGAAATCTACGACGAGACCATGGATTTCATTCGCCGTGCCGAAGAGGTGTATGGCTTCGACGGGCTTTTCTTTCCGGAGCACCATTCCCGAGCCGCCAACGGTCTTTCCCCTTCGCCCAATCTCTTTGCCGCTGCTGCTTCGGTTTTAACCAAGGAAATCAAGATTGGTCTTATGGGAAACTGCATTCCTCTTCACCACCCTGTCCGGCTGGGTGAAGAGCTTGCCCTCCTGGACAATTTAAGCCACGGGCGTCTCGTAGTGGGGATCACCCGGGGCGGGGACTTTTGGGCCTTTCATATCCCATCGTCCGAGTCCCGGGAGCGTTTTGAGGAGGGGTGGGAGATCATCAGCAAGGGGTGGCAGGCCGAGGAGCCCTTCGCGCACCATGGCAAGTACTGGGACCTCGAATACATAGCCTTCTTGCCCAGGCCTTTGCAGCAACCCTTTCCCGAGACGTGGATCCCTTCCATCAGCGCAGAAAGCATCGAGTGGGCCGCCAAAAACAGAGTGCGACTCGCGGCTTCCTGGTCGCCCACCGAACAAATTGAAGAGAGCTTCGATTACTATCGGCGCTATGCTAAGGAAAACTGCGGTTGGGAACCCGGACTCGATCACTGCGTTGTGTCGCGGGATGTCTACGTGGCCGAGACCAATCAAAAGGCCGGTGAGGAAGCGGAAGCGAACCTTCTCATTGGACCCGCCGAGGAATTCGGGGGGTCACCGGCCAAGTACGGGCGAAGCGTGGAGGACAAGTATTTCAGCGAGCGAGCCACTTCTTACAAAAAAGGCCAGCATGTCGGCGTGATGGAAATCAAAGGTTGGTCCTATGAAGACCTGCAGGATTCCGGGATCGTGATTGCCGGGGATCCTGACACCGTCACCGAGAAGATCCTTGCCCAGTGCAAAACTCTGGGCACGAACAAGATCATGTTACGACCGGTCTTTGGCAGGCTTCGATTGAATCAGGTGCAAAAAAGCATGGATCTTTTAGCAAAAGAGGTCATGCCCAACCTGAGGAAGGCAGCACCAGCCGTTGCGGCCGGGGCTTCCTCCTAACAAGCTCCATGGGAATGTCCGGAGCTGATGGGGAGGGCTTAAAGTCTCAGTGTATCCATGTTGTTGAAGAGTCTGAGAATTGGGGGGTGATCAATGCCATTTGATTCCTTACGCGAGTACGTGTCTTCACTGGAGCAAATGGGAGAGCTCAAACGTATCAAGGCGCCGGTGGATCCGGTCCATGAGTTGGGCGCCATCTCTTATGTGTCTTTACTCCGAAAAGAGCCCGCCCTCATGTTTGAGAATGTTAAAGGATACAAGACCCCGGTGCTGACCAACGTATTATCCACGGACAAGAAGATGGCCGTCGCCCTAGGAGTCGAAGGCGACATAAAGGCAGTGTTCGAAAGATTTCTCACCGGCTTCAATGAAACCGTTCAGCCCGTGGAGGTCAATGGGGGACCTTGTAAGGAAATCATTCACAAGGGGGACGAGGTCAATCTGGAGGAGTTCCCCACACCGGTCTGGCATGAAAAGGACATTGGACCCTATATCGGAACCTTTCACGGTTGTATCTCGAAAGATTACGACACGGGCGACCTCAATATGGGTATGTATCGCCTCTTGATAAAAGACAAGGACACCCTCTACATGTCCATGCACAGGGACGGCATGAAGCATATGCGCGGGTGGGAAGCCCACAAGCAGAACATGCCCATGGCAATTTCCATCGGCATGGAACCGCTTCTCTGCATCGCGTCCATGAACCCCATCAGTTCAGGCCTGGCCAGGCACGCCGAGTTTGCCTTTACCGGGGGGCTCAGACAAAAACCCGTTGAGCTGACCAAATGTGAGACCATTGACATGCTGGTCCCCGCCCATTCGGAAATCGTGATTGAAGGGGAGGTGCAGGCGGGTGTGAGGGTGACCGAAGGGCCCCATGGAGAATCCCACGGGTTTTACGGGACCGAGGAGGAAGGGCTCGTTATTAAGGTCAAGTGCATCACCCATCGGAAGGACCCTATCGCACAGGGGCTCATTTGTAACTATATGGAGGATGGCGGAAAACGGATCACCCGTTCTGCGGTTCTTTGGGGAAAATTGAAAAGCCTGGGTACGCCTGGCGTTGTGGACGTGAGGTTTCCAGATCCCGGCTGCGGCAGGGAGATCTGTATCGTTGCCGCCGATGTTACCGAACCGGGCCATGCCAATCAGATCATCGATACGGTATGGGGAGTCAGCACCATCATTCCCAATTGGGTCATCGTAGTGGACGCGGATGCGAATCTGGATGACTGGAACGATATCTGGTGGAGGTTGTATACCATGACGCTCCCCCACAGGGATATCTGGATTACGCCCCCGCGCCAGAAGGGCGGGCACCAGCCCATGGTCAAGCAGGGGTTTACCTCACGGATCGGGATCGATGCGACCTCAAAGTTCAAGGAAGTTGTATTCCCGGAAAAGAATGTGGTGAGCCGGGAGCTGACTCAAAAGGTCCTGAAGCGATGGAAGGAGCTGGGGCTGGAGTAAGAAACTTGGATAACGCTAAGCAAGTGGAAGGAGTCCATGGGGGTGAGTAGTGTTATCGGCTCGTCATTACCCAGGGTAGAGGGATACGCCAAGGTCACCGGCGGCTGCCTCTATGCCGCCGATTTCCAGCGCCCAGGTGCGTTGTGGGGCAAGGTGTTGCATAGTCCTCTTCCGCATGCGCGGATCCTCAATATTGACACCAGCAAAGCCCAAAGCCTACCGGGGGTCAAGGCGGTCATTACCGCTACGGATATGTCGCCACGACTGGTTGGTGCGACCCTTAAGGATATGCCGATGATGGCAAAGGATCGGGTACGCTTTGTGGGGGAGGAGATCGCTGCGGTCGCAGCCGTGGATCAGGACATAGCGGAAGAGGCCGTAGGGCTCATCGAAGTTGACTACGAGGAGTTGCCCACGGTCTTCGACCCCCTCGATGCCATCAAGCCAGAAGCCCCGCTCCTGCACTCGGAATATGATTCCTATGAAGGGCCTCGCACCAAGGCCCCCCATCTGCACAACGTCCAGACGTTGGTTCGCGGCGGCAAGGGGGATATCGACCAGGGCTTTCGCGAGTCGGACCAGATCTTCGAGAATACCTTTCGCGTGCAGATGGTGCACCAGGGTTACATTGAGCCGTACGCTTGCACCGTCGAGGTGGATGCGGAGAGTCGAGTGGCGGTTTGGGTTTGCAATCAGGCCTTTTTCAAACTGCGCAAGGTCCTGGCCCAATATCTGGGCATCGAAGAAAAGGCAATCACGATCTACCCCAGCAACATGGGAGGTTCCTTTGGGGCCAAAGATTTTCTGACGTACGTTCCAGTGGCTTACTACCTTTCCCGTATGACGGGGAAGCCCGTTAAGTTTGTAAAAAGTTACGCCGAGGAGCTTGCGGCTAGCTGTCCCCGCCATGCTGCAGTGGTGACACTTCGCACCGGGGTCAAAAAAGACGGGACCCTGTGGGCGTGGGAAGGCAAGACCTTTTACAATGGCGGGGCCTATGGGGCGT
>JACZQL010000302.1 GCA_022545745.1 Deltaproteobacteria bacterium
ATCCCATTCCGCAGGAAGAGATTAACCGTGTCCTTGTCGCCCAGGCTCGTTTGGGGCACCGCGTGGTTCGTCTCAAGGGGGGGGATCCCTTCGTCTTCGGGCGTGGGGGTGAAGAAGCCCGGGCATTGGCAGAGGCCGGCATCCCTTTTGAAATCGTGCCGGGGGTCAGTTCGGTTGTGGCCGCCCCCGCCTATGCGGGGATTCCGTTGACCTACAGGAGGGTTTCTTCGTCTTTTGCCGTGATCACCGGACACGAGGCCGTCAAAAGTTCAACCTCGGTCGATTGGTCGGGCTTGGCCACCGCGGTGGACACACTTGTTGTTGTCATGGGGCTTAGTAACCTACCACACATTGTCGCCCAACTCTTGACCCATGGCCGTGCTCCAGAAACGCCCATCGCCTTGATACGTTCGGGAACGACGGACGAGCAGGAAACCGTCACGGGCACCCTGGCCAGTATTTGTGAGCTGGCCAAAGGATTGAAGCCGCCAGTTCTCGCAATTATTGGTGAGGTCGTCCGTTTGAGGGATGAGCTTTGCTGGTTCGATGAACTTGGCGGCACCGTAGAAAGAGAAAGACCATTGGATGGAGTCCAACCTCAAGAGCAGCCTTGAAGGCCTTAGGATTGTGTCCTTCGAGAGCCGTCGTGCGCGCGAGATGGGCGAGCTCATTCGGAACTACGGGGGTGAGCCTATCATCGCGCCTTCCCTGCGTGAAATCCCACTCAGTGAAAACAGGGCAGCAGTTGATTTTATTGGCCAACTGGAGGCGGGGGCATTCGATTATTTGATTCTTTTAACGGGTGTTGGAACCCGCACTCTGGTGGAAGCCGTGGCAGGGAAGTACTCACGGGAAAAAGTCACTGCGGCGTTGCAGAAAACGGTCCTGATAACCCGCGGGCCGAAACCGGTGGCCGCCCTCAAAGAGTTGGGACTGACGGCGGCCATCAGTGCCCCCGAGCCCAACACATGGCGAGAGCTCTTGGCTGAGCTGGATAGTAAAGCAGAGATCAGGGGGAAACGAGTGGCGGTGCAGGAGTATGGTATCACTAATCAGGAACTCCTCACCGGGCTAGAGTCGCGTGGTGCTGAGGTTTCGCGCGTGCCCGTTTACCGATGGGCCCTCCCTGAGGATACCGGCCCCCTTCGATCGGCCATACGCAGGATTTTGGATGCCCAGGCGGATATCGTGCTCTTTACCAATGCGGCTCAAGTGGACCATGTTTTCCGGGTGGCCCAAGAAGAAAAGGTGGATCAACGTCTACCCCAAGCCCTCGGCCGTATGCTCATTGCTTCCATCGGTCCCGTCTGTAGCGAGGCGCTCGAACACTTGGGTGTCCGGGTCGATCTAGAGCCCGACCACCCCAAGATGGGGCACCTGGTTGCTGCCCTGGGGCAACGCGCCCGACTCCTCTTGCAGGCAAAGCGGGCCCAATAAGGGGTTTTCCACGGATGCTGGAATTTGAGCAGGCTAGGAGATAGGGTATAATGGCTTACCAATGGGAACTATTTTGCTTCAGATCACCGCGGTTATATATCTCCTGGCAACGGGGAGTTTTATCCTCTACCTGTTTGTCCCCCGGGATCCCTTCTCACGCCTTTCCCCCCTCGCCTTGCTGGCCGGTTTTATAATCCACACCATTGCCCTTGGGGTCTATTTCGTTAATGCCGGCTATCCCGCCGTAACCCAGTTCCGAGAGGCCCTCTCTTTTTACAGCTGGCTAATGGTGGGGGTCTATCTCCTGGTTCAGCTCAAGTACCGTTTGACTGTCCTGGGTTGCCTCATAGGCCCTCTGGCATTCCTCATGTCCGTGGGTGCTTTTACCTTTGGGACTGGGGTTGAGCAACTTCCGCCATCTCTCAGGACCTATTGGCTTCCCCTTCATGTGACCCTGGCCCTCCTGGGAAATGCGGTTTTCGCCTTGGCCTTCGGGGTCAGTGTCCTGTACCTGCTCCAGGAATATGAACTGAAAAGCAAGAAGGCGATCATCTTTTACAAGCACTTTTCGTCGCTGGAGACGTTGGACCGTCTCAACTATGTATTTTTGGTCTGGGGATTCCCCTTCATGACACTCGGCATCATTACGGGAAGCCTGTGGGCTCGAATTCATTGGGGAGATTACTGGTCCTGGGAGCCACGTCAGATCTCTTCGGCCATTACCTGGATCCTTTACGGGGGATTGCTCCACGGTCGGATCACCGCAGGGTGGCGTGGAAAGAAGGCGGCCTTTTGGACCATTGTGGGTTTCGCCGTTGTGCTCGGTTACTTCCTCTGGGGAGATTTTATCTTCTCCAGTCGTCACGGCGGCAGATTCGAGTAAACATGAAGAAAAAGGTCACAGTTGTGGGTCTCAATCACCGCACCGCGCCCGTTGAGGTACGGGAGAAGGTGGCCTTTAATCATTCCGCGCTGGCCGAATCCTTACAGCGGTTGATGTCTCATTCCTCACTGGAGGAAGGGGTCATTCTCTCCACCTGCAACCGGGTTGAAGTCCTGGCAGTCTGTTCTCAAGAAGAACCGGCTGTTCAGGATATTAAAAAGTTCCTTGTAGAACGGGAACCAGTTGAGGATAGAGCGGTGGGGGAAAATCATCTCTACACTTACTCAGGTGAGTTGGCCGTTCGCCATCTGTTTCGCGTTGCTGCCAGCCTGGACTCCATGGTGGTTGGGGAACCCCAAATTCTAGGACAGTTGAAGGATTATTATCTTGCTGCCAAGGACGCTGGCACCGTGGGAAGGATTTTACACCGTCTCTTCCATCGTTCCTTCTCAGTGGCAAAAAAGGTTCGCAGTGAGACCGGGATCGCCAGCCGTCCGGTTTCCATCAGTTCTGTGGCCGTGGATCTGGCCAAGCGTATCTTTGATCGTTTGGAGGGCAAGACTGTCATGGTCATTGGTGCTGGAAGGATCGGTGAGTTGGTGGTTCGCCACCTCATTCAAAACGGGGTTCGAAGCATCATGATCACCAACCGAACCTTCGATCGAGCTGTCAGCTTAGCGGAAGAGTTTCAGGCCAGCCCCATTCGATTTGAAGACTTTCACCAATACCTCAAGCTGGCGGATGTGGTTATCGGTTCCACAGAATCGCCTGAATTTCTTTTGAAACCAGAGACGGTGGTGGAGGTCTTGAAGGAGAGAAAGCAGCGGGCCATGTTCTTCATCGATCTCGGTGTCCCACGAAACTTTGATCCACGCGTCAATGAGATTGACAACGTTTATCTCTATCACATCGACGATCTGGATGAAGTTTCAAAACAAAATCTCCAGGGCAGGGAAAACGAGACCGACAAGGCAGAGGAAATCGTCGATGAGGAAGTGGTGCGTTTCAACCGCTGGCTGGATTCCCTCGACCAGGTGCCCACCATCGTGGCCTTGAAAGAGAGGTTTGAAGAGATTCGACAGAGGGAATTGGAAAAGTCTCTGAGTACCAGCCTGAAGGGGATTTCGGATCGGGAGAAGCAGGCCCTAGAGGATATGACCTCGGCCATGATCAATAAGATTCTGCATGCCCCGCTGACTCACCTAAGGACACGGCCTGAGGATGAATCGATTTACGTTGAAACCCTAAAAAAGCTCTTTGATGTGGAGGAAAAGAATGAGGAAGAAGATGAGGACGAGGATCTGGTATAGTTCAAGATAGGCTCATTATGGAGAAAAACATTATCCGCATCGGCACTCGGGGAAGCGCACTTGCCTTGGCCCAAGCGGGATGGGTGAGGCGGAAGCTCGAAGAGGCTTACCCGGGTCTTAAAGTGCAAACCATTAAGATCAAGACCAGCGGTGATCGATTCCTCACAAGCCCAATTA
>JACZQL010000303.1 GCA_022545745.1 Deltaproteobacteria bacterium
AGGTGCGGCTTGTTGAAAAGGGCCTGAATCAAGAGAAATAATTCACCGCCTTTATCATAAATCCTTGACATATTTTCTCTTGTTCCTTACTCTTATTTGTTGGCAGTTTCGGTGCCGCGATTCTTAGCCAGCGGGTTCGAAGTCGCGTTTCCGACAGCCCACCAATTTTCCGGGATGCGAGAGTGGCGGAATTGGCAGACGCACTAGACTTAGGATCTAGCGGTTAACCGTGGGGGTTCGAATCCCCCCTCTCGCACCACAGATCCTTTCTCTCCTGTTTGCGGCCAATGGAGGATGTAGAGAATCTAACCAAACATATTTGAAATTTTCGGTTGAATTAATTATGGATTACGGAATCGGGAAAAAGACGACTCGCCCTGTGGAGTATCGACCTCAACGCAAGCCGAGTATGGCCCCCAAGGGGTTACTCCACGGGGCGCGCGCAAAGGCGCACTTCGATGGACTCAGGGTGGTGAGCAGAGCCCTTCGAGAGCCTCAGGGCCGTGAGCCTGTCGAATCGGTCGAACCACAAAGGACGCCAAGTTTGGAGAAAATAGCAAAATATTTTTCTTTGCGGGCTTGACGTCTTGGCGCGAAAAACTTTGTTGAAGTCGTTCTATTGAGCATTGTGTCGGTAAGAAGCTAAAATGAAAGTCGATGTTGATATCCTTAGTCCGATTCAGCGGAAGATTCACATAGAGATTCCTGGTCAAGCGGTACGTGAAGAGTTCTCCCGCGTATACGGGGCCCTCAGCCAGAGGGCCAGGATCAAGGGTTTCCGACCAGGAAAGGTCCCCCGAACGGTTCTTGAAGGGATCTATGGAGACGAGGCTAAAAGCCGGACCCTTTCACGCCTCGTGGAACAGTCCCTGCGTGAAGCCGTCAAGGAAAAAGGGTTGCACGTGGTCTCCCCACCCGAGGTGGAGCCAGGCGAATTAGTGGAGGGAAGTCCATTTACCTTTTCCGCTGTTGTGGAGATCAAACCGGAGATCGAGGTTAAAAACTACCTAGGGTTGGAAGTGGAACGGATTAAAATGGCGGTGGAAGATAGCCAGGTGGATGAGGCGCTCAGCGGCTTCCAAGACGCCCATGCCCATCTACAGCCGGTGGAGGATCGCGACGTTGTGGAACATGGAGACTGTGTGCTCCTCGATTTTTCCGGCACCGTGAACGGAAAACCGTTCCCGGGGAGCCGGGGGGAAAACACCCTGCTACAAGTGGATGGGGGGAATACATTTTCACAGTTCGAAGAGGCGATGGTCGGCTTGAAAAGGGATATGGACCATAATATTAGTGTGGCCTATCCCAAAGATTATGGAAATCCAGAGCTGGCGGGGAAAGCAGTTGACTTTCGCGTGCACGTGAAAGAGATCAAAAAAAAGATCCTGCCGCCACTGGATGATGAATTCGCCAAGGACTATGGCGAGTGCGCGTCCCTTGCCGAATTAAAAGACAAGGTGAGGGCTCGCTTGGAGTCGGAACTCAGAGAGATCCAAAATAGAGAGTTGAAAGAACAACTGCTCACCCGGTTAATCGAGACGCACCCTTTTGAAGTTCCAACCGCCATGGTGGATCAACAGCTTCGATATTTCATGGAACGACACCAACGCCGAATCGAGTCAGGCGGATCCACCGCCGCCGGGCAGGCGCCCTCCGCAGAGGAGCTACGTAAGGAGCTCAGTCCCCAGGCTCAGCGACAAGTCCAGGCGATGCTCCTGGTGGAAAAGATCGCGGAGCAGGAAAAGATCGAGGTGGTCGATCAAGAGGTCCAGCAGAGAATTGACGAGGTGGTGCGCTCGGTCAAGGACAGGGGAACGGTGGTGCGAGATTTCTATCGGCGGGACGAGGCCCGTGAGGAGCTCGGCTCTCAAATGGTCTTTGATAAGACCCTGAATTTCTTGTTAGAAAAGGCCAAGGTAGTAGAAGTGGCACAGTCAAAGACAAAGGTTGATGAGGAGCGGAAAAAAGGATAAAATAGCATTCGCACCAAGAGGAAAGCTGAAATTATGAACTTCATCCCAATCGTGGTTGAGCAAACGGGACGGGGGGAACGAGCCTACGATATCTATTCTCGTCTGCTCAAGGATCGTATTATTTTTCTGGGCAGCGTGATTACTGATGACGTGGCGAACGTGATCACGGCACAGCTCCTTTTCCTGGAATCCGAGGACCCGGAAAGGGATATTTATTTTTACATCAATTCGCCCGGAGGATCTGTGACCTCGGGTCTGGCCATCTACGATACCATGGAGTATGTTAAACCTCAGGTGTCAACGGTTTGCTTGGGCCAGGCTGCGAGTATGGGTGCGCTGCTTTTGGCCTGCGGCGCCAAGGGAAAGAGGTTTGCCCTGCCCCATGCCCGGATTATGATTCATCAACCCTTGGGTGGCTTTCAGGGCACTGCAACGGATGTGGATATTCAGGCGCGAGAAATCCTGAGAATGAGAGAGGAGCTGAATAGCGTCCTTATGAAACATACGGGGCAGACTCTCAAGAAAATCGAGAAGGATACGGATCGAGATCTATTTATGACGGGAAAGCAGGCTTTGGAATACGGGATCTTGGATGAAGTGATATCCAGTCGTGGGGACATGGATCAAAAGAAATAAGGTAACTCTTCTATGCCAAAGCATAGTGACGACCGCTCGGGAAATCTGGTTTGCTCATTTTGCGGCAAGAGTCAGGATGAGGTCCGCAAACTAATTGCCGGGCCAACGGTCTATATTTGCGATGAGTGTATCGACCTGTGCAACGATATTATCGCAGAGGAGTGCGACCACGAAGAGGCCCTGGCCTCGTCATCGGGAGTCCCCAAGCCCGTAGAGATCAAACGTGTCCTGGATCAGTATGTGGTAGGTCAGGAAAGGGCAAAGAAGATCCTGGCAGTGGCGGTCCACAATCACTACAAGCGCATTGATAGCCAGATGATGACGGGAGACGCGGAGTTGCAAAAGAGCAACATCCTCCTTTTGGGCCCCACGGGTTCGGGAAAGACGCTCCTGGCCCAGACCTTGGCGCGTTTTCTTCAGGTCCCCTTCACCATTGCCGATGCCACCAGTTTGACAGAAGCGGGTTATGTGGGTGAAGACGTGGAGAACATCATCCTCAATCTCCTTCAGGCAGCGGACTACGATGTGGAGAAGGCACAGAAGGGGATTGTTTACATTGATGAGATTGATAAGATCTCGCGTAAGTCGGAAAACCCGTCCATCACCAGGGATGTGTCCGGCGAGGGTGTTCAGCAGGCTTTGTTAAAGATCATTGAAGGGACCATGGCCAGCGTGCCCCCCAAGGGAGGAAGAAAGCACCCGCAACAGGAGTTCCTGCAGGTGGATACGACGAATATCTTATTTGTTTGTGGCGGAGCATTCGTGGGTTTGGAGGATATTATTCGCCGACGGACGGGTCGAAAGAGATTGGGGTTTGGGGGAGAGTTGGAGAGGAAAGATGGCCCACGGGAAAATGAACTGCTCCACGAAATTCAGCCCGAGGACCTTTTGAAATTCGGTCTCATCCCGGAGTTCATCGGTCGGTTGCCGGTCATTGCAACGCTGGACGAATTGGACGAAAGTGCCCTGTTGAAAATTTTGAAGGAACCCAAAAATGCCCTGACCAAACAGTACTGTAAGCTGTTCGAAATGGAAGGTGTCCATCTGAAATTCACGGATGAGGCATTGTGGGCCATTGCCGCAGAGGCTATGAAAAGGAAATCGGGTGCGCGGGGGCTAAGGGCTATCATGGAAAATACCATGCTGGATGTCATGTATGAGATGCCCTCCCAGCACAATATTAAGGAAGTCATCAT
>JACZQL010000304.1 GCA_022545745.1 Deltaproteobacteria bacterium
CAACCGCCAGCGATGCCGCAAAATTGCCGGTACTGTTCGGAGAGGACCTGGGACCGTGGCCAGCCATCTGAGTTGTCCCGATCAAGCGGCCCCCACTTTTCCCGATAGCGAAGGTCCGGAGGGGGATTTACGGAACCTCCCCCTTGGGGTTTCATGCCCCCGCTGGCAACCAGCTCCCTGAGCATCTGACCCAATAGCGGTCGCCATTCGTGCATTGCGGGAGTTCCGCCTTTGGTATGCACAGCCCACTTCGGTGCATCCCCGCCGATTGCCTCTGCAAGCTGTTTGGGACCGTCCGCCAGCAGGTTTCCCAGCCATCCCTCACGGCGTGCGGCCATTTCTAGGAGCCGGTCAACAGCCTCTACGTTTCCCCACTCCAGCTTCAGACCATTGGTCTGATCGGATTTGAGCAGACCCTTCTCCCAGGCCTCGAAGGCAACCCCTGCGCCGCAGGAAAAGTGGCTGCACTCAATGCCGAGATCATTGATGCGTTCCGACAGATAGAGGACCGAATTGCCTTTAATGCCCAGATTAAAGAATGCATCGAGCCATTCGCCCCCTGCATTGAAGTGGGCCAGGGTTCCCTTATGCGGTCCCTCTTGGATCTCCACGTCCCATGGGCAAAGCCTTGCACATTGAAAGCAAGGCCGGAGCACGACACGATTCTGATTGAAGCCCCGGTTGTGGTCACTAATCTCGGTGCTACGCCAGTTGAGGTTATTGAGCGCACCCCAGGACTCGCCGTGCCCCATCTTGGTCTTTTTTGCTTCGACGGTAGAGGGATTTAGCAGCTTGCGCCAGCGCATTCCGGCGTCCAACAGGGCTGCCTTGTCAGAGATCTTTGGCCGCAAGGAGCCGTGAACTACGATCGCCTTGAGCTTTTTCGAGCCAAAAACCGCTCCTCCGCTATGGGCAGCAAAATGGTTGTAGTCATTGCATAACATGGCAGAATGGTTGAGATTCTCACCTGCAGGGCCCATGCAGAGGACCTTGGCGTCTTTGAACCCTACCTCCTCGCGCAGGTTATCCTCCGTTGCCCTCGTCCCTTGTCCCCAAAACTTGGTAGCATCGCGTAGCTCCGCCTTCCCATCATGGATAAACAGATAGGTGGGCTTTGATGCTACCCCTTCAATGATGAGCCCATCGTAGCCGGCGGCCTTGAGATAGATTCCCCAGAATCCGCTGGAGGCTCCACGCCCCAATGTGTTGCCTGTGAGGGGACTAAGGTAGACGGCCGTAAACTTGGTGCCGCCCGGTGTCAATCCGTTCCCCGTGATGGGTCCGGTCATCAGTACCACTTTGTTTTCAGGGCCCAAGGGCGTAGCGTTTAGGGGCAATTCTTTGAGCAGGATGTATGACGCCAGTGCCTGGCCGCCAATCATTTTTCTCAATAAAGGCTCCTCGGGGAGGTTTTCATCTTTTATTGAACCGGAAGTCAAATTAACCCGCAGGATTTTTCCCATGTAACCACCAGGAAGTCTAGTCACTCGTTGTTTGGGGAACAGTTCGGTCGATGCCGACATAATAGATTCTCCTTACTTGCTGGGAGGTAGGGGGCCTCCGCCGATGATCTGCTTATAGGTCGCCATGACCTTGGGATCTTTGGGAATCTTAAGCAGGTTCGCTTCGATTTCTTTTCCCACCATAGGATCGGCGGTCTCTCCCGTGAGCCGGTTGTATTCCTTGGCGAACTCGGGATCGTCCCATGTCCTCTGGAGAGCGGTTCTTAAGTCCTTTAATGCAGGCTCAGGAATGCCCTTGGGGGCGAGCATGAGCATCCCGCTAGGCCGCATGGCGTTATGAAACTTGAGGATATCTCGCTTTAACTTTGTATCAGCGAATTGATCGATTGTCGCTCGATCCTGTGGAAACGTTGGTTCCACCTCCGCTCCCCTTCCTTTGGTGTTCTTCATCACGACAGGCACCGCGAATCCCTCTTGCAACCAGTATTTCCTGGCTTTGACAAATCCAGCTAGAGTGGTTGACTGGGCATCTGCCTCCTTGCGCTCAAGCGCGGCAGGGACCTCTGGACTACTGTAACCGAGTATCCATTTGGGGTCCGGTAAATCAAGGACAAAGGCCATAATTCGATCAAGGATATACATCGAGTGACCCACGGAACGCTGGGCAAAACGCAGCCCTTTGTATGCCCTAAGCTTTTCAACGTTGTCTAGGTGTAGATCGGGTCGGGTAACGAGTATATAGGGCCCCCCTGGATAGGGCGACCCCAGTGGGATGAAGTCTTCCACCTGATAGCGCACTGCGCGAGTGCGCAATATGGCATTAGAGAAAAGTCCTGGCGACACAAAGATGATCGTAAGCCCATTGCGCTTTGCCACATTGGCAACGTGGTTGGCCGCGTGGATGGGGTTACGAATGTATTTGTAGACGACGGATGGTTTTCCAGGAAGGTGTTTTTGCAGGTACTGGCTTACCGCCCTTGCCCGAAAATCCCCTGTTCCACCGGGTGACGTGCCAATCACCACGGTCAAGGTCTTACCCTGATAGAACGGTGCAGCCACTGCCGGGTCACGGGTGGTCATACAGACTACAAGACTTATGATCATTCCCATCACGGTCAGCCATTTTGTCTTGGACATCATGTATCCTCCATTCCTGACTCGGGAATTGAGTCTCTTTGTGCCCTCGATGCGCCCGATCTTATATCTTTTGACCTCTGCGTCAAGAGAATCAGGGTGCAAACAGTCCGGTTTTCATATGTTCTTTCCTTGTAGTCCCCTATAAATTTTTTCAGACGTAATGGGTAGATCGAATAGCCGTACACCTGTTGCGTCGGCGACGGCGTTGGCGATGGCAGCTGGGGGACTGACGTTGGCCATCTCACCGATGCCTTTGGCCTCGTAAGGTCCCGGACCACTTTCGGAGCGGACCAGTACCGTTTTTAGTTTGGGTATATCGGCGATGTTAGGAAGCTTGTATTCACCTAGATTGGTTGTGGTGACTTTCCCCTCTTCCATGGCCAGCTCTTCCATCAGCGCCGTCCCAATCGCCATGATCGATCCGCCGTCGATCTGGCCCTGATGGGAAATGGGATTAATGATAGTGGCTACGTCGTGGGCGGTAATAAACTGGTGCAGCCTTGCCTGGCCCGTTTCGGGATCCACTTCTACCTCGGCCACTTGTGCGACAAAAGAGGTGGATGAGGCCTGTCTGGGCACCTCTATTTTACTAGTGACTGTGATTGGTTTGCCGCCTCCCGCCTCTTTAACCACAGCGCTTAGATTGATGGCTTGCTTGGGTCTTTGACGCGGCCAGAACTGACCACTACCATAATCGACGTCTTCTTGTGTGCACCCCAGCATCTGGGCAGCCTGCTTTGTCAGTTGGGCCCGAAGTTCACCGCAGGCGCTAATCACTGCATGGCCGCCAATGTTGGTAGAGCGGCTGCCGCCGAAACCAATGTCGATACTGAAAGGAACCGCGTCGGTATTGCCCGTTACAACCCGCACCTGTTGAATCGGCACACGCATCTCTGCTGCCAACGCCTGGCATAGCACCGTTCGAAGGCCTGTCCCCTGATCACCACTGACGGTTAATAGCGTAAAGGTACCATCGGTCTCGGCGGTCAGGACGATCCAACTCGGGCCAGCTCCTGTGAAGCGCTCGTACATGGCGACGCCACGGCCATAGTTGGGTTTGGGCTTGCGCTTCTCCCACCCGGCCGCATCCAGGGCCGCCTGGAGTGTCTCACGCGCCTTCACACCTTTCAGTCGAGTTCCTATTGCGTTTTCTTCCCCTTCTCCGATGATGTTTTTCAGGCGAAACTGCGCCGGGTACATCTTTA
>JACZQL010000305.1 GCA_022545745.1 Deltaproteobacteria bacterium
TCGTGTTAAAAAAGGTTAAGGAATCGGGGGGCGGCCAAGTCTTGGAATTATGAAGAGGGATCTACCCCGTACCACAGAAGACCGCGAGCTTAAGCGCGGGGATTCACCGTGTGAAATAATCGTTTCTATCAAGCCTTTATGGACTCCTCTAGCCGCTATTTCACGGGGTTCACCCCGTGAAATAATCTCCTCTGTCGAGACTTTAAAGGTTACCCCTAGCTGCTATTTCACGGGGTTCACCCCGTGAAATAATTTCCTCTGTCGAGACGTTAAAGGTTGCCCTAGCTGCTATTTCACGGGGTGAATGTTCCCGACTCTTTGCATGGGCGGCGCCCCAAAGCAATGGGTGTTAGCCCGTGGTACGGGGTTTATATCTTGTCTCGCGTCGGCTGGATCAGATCCTAGCCGTATAAGGCTTTTTTTGAAAAGGGGAGGGAGATATGACGGATTTAGTTGCTGTCGATTTGAATGAGGCCGTTGAGACCCTAAAGCAAAAAGGCGGTGGACGACAGGTTCTGTGGCAGGACTCGGAGTCACTGGCATTTTTGAGCCGCGGACGAAAACAGAGACTTGACTTTCACGTGGACCCCAGTGACGAGGTTACCATACAGCTGCAAGGGGAGCAGCATCTCCACTACATCAATTCTGAAGGGGAGCATAAGGTGGCGGTGATCCGTTCTGGGCAGGCATTGTTATGCCCGGGTGGGGTTCCCCATTCACCCAGGGTCTCCGAGGATGCATGGTTCATCGTTTTCGAGCGTCGCCGGCAGCCTGGAGAGCAGGACCGTTTCCTCTGGTACTGTGAACATTGCGGCGAAAAGGTTTACGAGGTGGTGGTGTCGGTAGGGGATTATCGCCAAGACCCGGTCTCACAAGTCCACAAGGAATTTTATGGAAGTGAGGCCCTGCGAACCTGTAAGCGTTGCGGTACGGTAGTCCCCCGACCTAACCCCTAGTTTTACGAGACGCGTGAGGTGGAACCCTTGTGAATCCCTATATGAAGTCACTAGAGTTGTTGGCGGGAAGATTCCGGTCTGCCGAGGCGAAGGTGATCAAGGCGTATTTCGCAAAGCCGAGAGAAAAAAAGGAAGATGTCCGATGGCTAAAGGCTCAGGCGTTTAAAGAACATTCTGCTATAAAGCCATTGTTGCAAACACTGGCAAAGACTTACCCCCATCTGGATAAGGGAATGGATCGGCACCAATACGAGGAATTGGCTGAAAAATTAGCAGAGGAGATGAAGCACGCGAGACTCATCATGGATTTGCTTGAAGAAATGACTGGCACAAGGATAACACCAAAAGATCTTCTATGGCTGTCAGAGGATAAGCGGCTTGCCAAAATTAGGGGCCGGTACTCTAAAACCTATGCTGGACTTCTTCATGGTTCTCAAAACATAAAGGTAAGAGAAATTAGGCGCAAGGACGAAGACCTTGAACGCGCAGCCATCACGTTAACTGAGGGTGGGGGTGGTGCGCTCTACGAGGTATGCAGCAGGTTAAAAGCTGGAAGGTTCGAGAGGAAAATTGCCGCCGCATTCAAAGAGATTTACCGCGACGAAGTGAATCACAAAAATGCTGGGGCCCGTGATCTAGCTAGGCTTGTTACCACCAGGCGGGACTATGAGCGCGCCAAACGGATCATCCAAGCGGTTTCAAGCCAGCGCCTCCGGATGAGAAATGAGCAGTTTGGATTTCCTTTAAGCGCCCGTAAAATCCGAAGTTTCGAGCTGCTTTGCCGGACGCTAGTTGGGCCCTTCGCTACCCGGTAATCAGACGATACGAGTAACTTGGATCATGAAAGGGAGCAGTTTGGCACAGAAGTTGCATATGCCTCCTGTTAATTGGACGGCACCAAAAAAAGCCTTGCGATATGGACCCTTTTCTGTTCAAAGGGTACGTTTATGTACAATTTAGTAAGGTTTGGAGCAGTTTGAGCTTATGTTTGAGCTGATAGAAAAACAGAGTGAAAAGTCACAGAGCTCTCGGATTCTCGTCGTCGAGGGGTATTTAAGCCAGGCAAAATCCATTGGGAGTCATTTGGAAGGGCTCGCCAGTCCAATTGAGCTACTCTCTGCCACTGATGCGGAGACTGCCCTGAGCCTCTTGGACAGAGAATCCGTGAGCCTTCTCATCATCGATGTCTGTCTGAGGGGCAAAATGGATGGGTTTGACCTCTGCCGTGCCATCAGGGCCTCTGTTGCCAATAGGGAATTGCCCATCATACTTCTCATGTCTGGTCACCTTTCGCTGGAACGCTCCACGGGCATCTCCGCTGGTGCCGATCTCCTCCTGCACAGGCCTGTGGTAAAAGAGGAACTGTTTAAGATGGTTCAACTCCTTTTCGAGTTGAGATCTACCCACGGAACTGGAAAGGTCAAAGGGACCTCTGAAGATCGGTCTATCCGACGACTCCACTCGGTGGGCTGAGTCCGTAAGGGTGCATCGCCCCTGACATCCTGTCTCGATAATTGAGCTGAATCACACCTCAGCCATCTAGCTGACAGCCCTTAATCATCGTGGTGCTTACGCCGATGAGATTTCTTTTTCTTTCGTTTCTTGGCCTGTGCCTTTAATCTCCTTGGAGACTTGCCGCGAAGACCATGCGGTAAATTTCTCGAAGAAATCGCATTCCATGGGCCACGAGAATGATGTGACATATACCAGTGGCCGCCGTCCGCATAGTAGTAAACGCCTTTGACTCGAAAGATATAGGCGTCCACGCCAACCATCACCCTGACATTCGTACCCGGTAATCGTACGAATTTAGGCCGCCCTGGAATATAGACATACGGTGGTCCCATTTTCTTTGCCTGCCCAGGTGGAATGCCGCCATGACCGGGAGGTCTACCGCCGTGCCCGGGCGGGAGTCCCCTCCTGCTCGACGGGGATACATAAACGTCACATCCAGCTACAAATCCTATTAGGACCATCCATAGTAATATTTTCCGCATGGTTAGCCTCCCAATGCCCAATCGATATAACGTGCGTGCATGTTGGTTTTTAAGTATTGGGCTAATATGCAAGGTGGATGCCAATGGGTGTTGCCAGACCGCCGATGGACGCAATGTGCATACTTTTCAAGGGCTAGAATGAACTCAGAGCAAAAAATCGACTGTGAATTGAGCAAAAAAGTCCACGTAGAAGCCATTTAGACGGCACTTTTCGCTTTAAAGTCACACTCGACTTGAACTCATAGGCATAGGGAGCTAGGATGCAGCCGAAGGAGATGATGAAAATGGCTGGAAGGACCTTATATGACAAGGTTTGGGACTCGCACACAGTGTGTGAGCTTCCGACCGGTCAAATACAAGTTTTTATGGGTTTGCATTTAATTCACGAAGTGACCACGGCTCCGGCCTTTGACATGTTACGGGAGAAGGGGATGGATATTGCGTTCCCGCTAAGAACCTTCGCTACGGTGGATCACATCGTGCCCACAGATTTGAGGTCGCGTCCATTTCTCGATTCTCAGGCAGAGGAATTGATGCAAGCCTTGGAAAGAAATATTGGCGAGTTTGGTATCGAGTTTTTCGGGCTGGATAGTAAACGCCAAGGGATCGTCCATGTGATCGGACCCCAGCTGGGATTGACTCAGCCTGGCATGACCCTGGCCTGCGGGGATAGCCATACAAGCACCCACGCGGCCTTTGGTACCCTGGCCTTTGGTATCGGAACGAGCCAGGTTCGGGACGTGCTTGCCACTCAGACTTTGGCGTTGGATAAGCTCAAGGTGCGGAGGATCAACGTCAGCGGCCGTCTGGGTGAAGGGGTTTATGCCAAAGACGTGATCCTTG
>JACZQL010000306.1 GCA_022545745.1 Deltaproteobacteria bacterium
TGGATTCTCATCTTGGCCTAGCTGACCAACTTTTTACCGATCGTTACACGTTTTACCCACGCTGGACTTGCACAGATCCGCGCAGAGTTGGAAGAGGCTGCAACTACATCCGGTGCGGATTTGTTCACGGTCATAAGGCGAATTATTATTCCCCTGATCCTCCCCTCACTGATTGCTGGAGGTCTCTACGTATTCCTGCTCTCTGCCAGGGTCTTGTCTTTGGCGGCCGTGCTGTGGCAACCCGATTCCATCATCCTGCCCGCTTATCTCCTGGATGTCTGGGTGGATGGCGGTGTGCCTCAGGTGGGTGCCCTCTCTGTTATCATGGTCGTATGCTTCACTAGTTTGACCATCATCGTTAGAACCCTCGGCCAGCGACGAACCTACCTGTCAGAGATGTAAATCCAGTACCGAAAGCTTACCCTCTCTAAGTTCTGAGAAATACAGAGTTTCCATGAGTTGCTGAACGCCTGGTTGGACAATCTCTTCTATGAGCGATTCTGCGAAAGTTTAATTTGCCATAATTAATTTTTACATTCAGAATAGGGTTGTCAAGTCGGCGATCACTTGACAAGCCTTTAGAAATTTCGTATTGGCCATAAACAAAATCCATCCAGGTAATCGTATTTAGCCATAGGGATATGGCAAGGAAAGAGCAATGGAGGTAACGTATGCAACGATTGATTTTCGGATCAAGGTTTTTGTTCGCCGCCCTCTTGGCAGGGCTGGTTACCGTCACATTTGACGGAACAGCGTCGGCTGAGTCTCCCGCTGAGTTTTATAAGGGAAAGACGGTTACCATGTGGATCGCCTTTGACGGTGGTGGGTTTAGGGCCTCGGCGAAGCTAGTGGGAACATATCTGGGTAAGTACATCCCTGGCCGCCCAAAGGTTGTATTTAAATATATGCCAGGTGATAGGGGTATCAAGGCCGCGACCTTTTTGTTTAATAAGGCCCCTAGGGATGGCACGGCAATAGGTATGGTGGGCCAACATGCCCTCTTCTATCCCATTCAAAGTAAAAAACATCTCAACTATAATCCGCCCGAGTTTAATTACATCGGTACGCTCAACACCCATGGCGATACGTTTCTGTTCGTGTCGGATACATCCGGAATCAAAAACTTGAAGGATCTTCAGACTAAAGAGCTGGTGGTCAGCAACGGCCGGGGAGGGTATGTGGATTTTGTTGCGGCCATTAACAATATTCTAGGGACGAAAGTCATCTATGTGGGCACTTACGTTGATCATAAGGATGCGTTTCTCGCCATGGAGCGGGGGGAGACGCAGGGCATTGGTGGGGCCGGGGTCATGTCGGTGGCGCGACACCGGAGTTGGTTCCCGAATTTGCTCTCGGATAAAAAAGCGAGACCGATCTTACGCTATACCTACGACACGCCAATCGAAGGTTTTCCAGACGTCATATTAGCGGGGCAGGCCGCCGATACCGAACTAAAAAGGCAAGCGCTGCGAATCGTTTTTGCCCGCCAGGTGGTGGACCGGCCCTTTGTGGCGCCACCGGGCATCCCTAGTGATAGATTGAAGGCCTTGCAAGACGCCTTCATGAAGACCCTGAAGGATCCAAGATTGATGCTTCATGCCAAACAGAGGAATACTCGCACTGACAATCCCCTCACGGGGCCAGAAACCAAGGCATTTATCAAGGGCAGCTACGCACTTCCCCAAGACGCCAAGGACCTGGTCAAGAAGGCGCTCAACAACCAATCTTTTGTACGCCCCGTTCCCTATCTCAAATTCACTGCCTCTTTTGAGAAGATGGAAAGGAAGGGCCGGAGTAGAATGTTGAAATTCACGGACAGCAAAGGAAAAACCATTGCTGCCGCCTTCAATCGGCGAAGAACCATTGTCACCATTGGTGGTAAAAAGCTCAAAGGTCGCCGCGCTATCAAGGCCCTCGAAGCCGGCATGAATTGTGAAGTTTCCTGGACCGGAAAAGGAACCTATGTAGCGTTCATGACTTGTAGTTCCTGAGCCTTGGAATGCTATGAAGGGTAGTGGAGGAGCCAAATAAATGGCCTACACGAGCTGGAGGGGCACAGTCGGTGTGGTTAAACCCACACTCCGACCGGGTTCCCTTGAGGAGATGATTCGGTTACTTCCCGAAGGGATTGGAGTCATCCCCTTGTTCTTGGGAATCCAGCGGGGGACGGAGGACGAGTTCCGTGACGTGATGCCAGCCTATGAAGCCAAGGTGGCGGAGTTGGTGGGGCTAGGAGTGGACCTGGTCCACCCGGAAGGTGCTCCACCTTTCATGGTGCATGGTTATCGTGGCGAGCAGGAAATCATCAAACAATGGGAAGAGAAGTATAAGGTCCCAGTCATTACGGCCGGCTCGACCCAGGTAGACGCATTGCGCGCTTTGGGCCTGCGCAGGATTGTGGGAGTGACCTATTTTACCGGCAAGATTAATGACACCTTTTCACGTTACTTCACTGAAGCGGGTTTTGATGTTGCCGCCATGGAGGGGATTAACGTCCCCTTTGAGGATGTGGGGAGACTCTCCTCTGAGGAGATCTATGCGCATACCAGGAAGGCCTTTATCCATTGCTCAAATGCAGATGGAATCTACATGCTGGGCTCGGGGTGGCGAACCCTGGGTATTATTGACATGCTGGAGCAGGACATGGGAGTCCCGGTGATCCATCCTGTTCCGGCACGAGTCTGGGCCATACAAAAACGGCTCCACGTTAGACAACCGGTGAAAGGATATGGCCGCCTCCTGGAGAAGATGCCTTAGGGAAGACTTCGCTTTGTGATTGTCTATATCGCTCTAGGTTAAGGGCATTGATAATTCCCTCCATAACTGTCTCATGCATTGGCAAATTCCACAGTCCCTGTATCTTTTCCAAGCCTGAAGTACCCACTTGATGCCCCTATGACACATGAGAGTGCGCGTCATGGGATGGTCTGCAATCAATTGACAAGGTTAGCGTAGTGGTTAATAATCTCGCCTGAAGCTGAGACTCAAATGTTAAGTCGTGAAGATAACGAGCGCTTGACACGGACCGGGCGGGGAACTCCCATGGGAGACCTGATGCGTCGCTACTGGATTCCCGCCATGCTCACCTGGGAGCTGCCCGAGCCCGACTGTCCGCCTATCCGGGTACGGCTGCTAGGGGAGGACCTGGTAGCCTTCCGGGACACCAACGGCGTGGTTGGTGTGCTGGACAACCACTGTCCGCACCGCCGGGCCAGCCTGTTCTTCGGCAGGAACGAGGAGTGCGGGCTGCGCTGCGTCTACCACGGCTGGAAGTATGACGTGGATGGCCACTGCGTGGACCAGATGAATGAGCCCATCCAATTCAAGGACAAGGTACACCTGGCCGCCTATCCCACCATCGAGCAGGGAGGCGCCATCTGGGCCTATATGGGGCCAACCGAGCTCCAGCCGCCACCCCCCATGTTTGCGTGGACTCAGGTGCCCAGCAGCCATCGGCACGTCACCAAAGTGGTCCAGGACTGCAATTGGCTACAGGGCTTGGAAGGTGGCATCGACACCTCTCATGCCCAGATTCTCCACCGGAATTTTCGATGAAAGTGCTGCTGAAATTGTTGCTTATGATCCGACGACACAGCGGTTGTTCGTCTCGAACGATGATGCCAAAAGGATCGACATTCTCGACATCAGCGATCCGGAGGAACCGACGTTTGTGGGCACAATTGACCTCAGCGCGATTCGCGACAACAAGACTAAGCCGACTTCGGTGGCCTTTCGTGACGGATTAGGCGCTGCTGTGGTGAAGAATAAACCAATCACCGACGAGGGCTTCGTC
>JACZQL010000307.1 GCA_022545745.1 Deltaproteobacteria bacterium
CTCGCCCTTTTTCAGGAGCTCGAAGCCCTCGTCATCCGTTGCAGGACCATGCCTGACCTGGAGGCCCATGCGGTTGTTGTGGAACTTATCGGGATCTCCCATGCAGAAGATCAGATCGCCAAGGGATAAATGGTATGCCTGTTCAAGCATCATGAGCACCGCCGCCCCCGTGCCCGAGGAGACACTGAGGCGCGAGCCAATTTTTTTACCCACCAGGTCTCTAGGGTGGGTTAAACTCGAATCTTCGCGCACCAATAGATTACGCTGCATATGTTCACGGCCAAAGAAGGCAGGGATCGCCAGGCGGGGGGCGCCCTTTAGCAAGTCGATGATATACCGCCGAAGACCGTCCTCGCCTACATCCACGTCTTCTGCATGTGTGGCCACAAAGCGCTCGGGGGCACCTGCGATTCCAGTCATTGCCTCCCACGTGAGTCCGGGAACCTTCACAGAGCCGTCCTCGAGGGCCTTTGACCACGGGGCCGGAGGTAACACCATCTTGACATGTGAATTCATGGTCATGGTTATCCAACACTCACTTATTTGTTGATCAAATTGATATCAATTTCTCCCTTCTATGGTACGGCATAAAACGACTGAGGCGATTAGTACATGATCTTCTTGAGTTCCGTGATCACCTTCGGCGTTGCTTCCTTGAAGAGTTGCTCAAACATCTGGGTGATCTCCTCTCCCTTTATAGGGGCGATCGGTAGCCTGACCTTTTCGGCGTCGGCTAGAAACTGCGGGTCCTTCATAGTCTTGTCAAAGGCTTGTTGAAGAATCTTCACCCGATCCTGAGGCACGTCCGGCGGTAGCATCATGTTCCATCCCACACCCCGCGGGATGAGATAGACGTTTAACAGGGGCATCATGTCTTTGGGAGTCATTTCGGTGATCAGTGGTACGTCCTTGGAAATGTCGGGCTCGCGGCGGTGGGCGATCTGTAGGATAATGCGGATCGTCCCGTTTTCCAAAAGCTCCTTACCGGTAGATTTAACCGAGGACCAGCCCCACCCACAAAGCCCCTGCACCTCACCGCGGGTCAAGGCCAACCGGACGGCAGCCGTCCCCGGGTACCCCGACACTACCTTGATGTTCGTTCCCAGGATCTTGTTCATTAACATGGGCTCCATGAATGTCCCACCCCCCCTCGAGACGGCGCCGCTATACATCGGCTCCTTGGAACCGATTAGATCCTGAATCGTCTTGAAGGGAGAATCCGTGCGCACCACACAGACGCTTACCCGGCTCGAAAAAGCGCCGAGCCAGTTGGCTTTCCTAACGTCGAACTTCACGACCGAGTCTCCCGCGAGCTGCAAAAAGGCCAAGGTGGTCTGGAACATTCCTATCGTGAGCCCGTCCGGCTTTACCCGATTGTAGAGGAAGTTAATTCCCACCAACCCGCCTGCTCCGGGCATGTTCTGGACAATTATAGAAGGACGGCCGGGGACGTATTTAGTAATGTGCTTGGCCGCTACCCTGGCATAGGTATCCCAACCACCACCGGGTGGAAATGGCACGATAAGCTTCAGGGTCTTATCTTTATAAAACTCTTCGCTTGAAGCCGTTGTCGAAGTCGCAACTAGAAAGATAATTCCCAGTAACAAACTGATAAAACACATGGTTCTTCTGTTCATTGTACTGTCCCCCCTTTTCTGACGACTAACGGCCCGAACCCTATCACCGCGAGAAAGGTCCTGTCAACTCACTTCCTTCCCCCCCCCTAAAGCCACCCTTATACCCAGGTTTTTCCACCAAGGGAGTGAAATCCAGACCACTTCCTATTCTTCCCCCTTTTGATTATATTTCTCGATAGGTCTTAAAGTGAGGAGATAAGGAGCACTCTCGGAAAGCGCCATCAAACAGTTTATGCTAACTAAGCGAATCATCCCATGCCTTGACGTAGATGCAGGGCGCGTGGTCAAAGGAGTCAACTTCGTCGGGCTGAGGGACGCGGGAGACCCAGTAGAGGTTGCCAGGCTCTACGATCAGGAGGGGGCCGACGAGCTCTGCTTTTTGGATATTACCGCCTCCCATGAGAAGCGACAGATTATCCTGGACATCGTGGCAAGGACCGCGGATCAGGTCTTTATGCCACTGACCGTCGGAGGCGGGACTAATCAACTGGACGACATCCGCAAGCTCCTCAAGGCCGGTGCCGACAAGGTTTCCATAAACACTGGGGCGGTGACCAGGCCAGAGTTCGTCCGGGAGGCGGCAGAGACCTTCGGCAGCCAATGTATTGTGGTGGCCATTGACGCCAAGAGAGTGGAAGACCATTGGGAGGTCTTTACCCATGGGGGAAGAAAACCCACCGGACTGGACGCCTGCACTTGGGCCGATAAGATGGCTACCTTCGGAGCCGGTGAGATACTTCTGACGAGCATGGACCGGGATGGGACCAAGAATGGCTATGATCTCAAGTTGACCCGAGCCATCTCAGACCGAGTTGCCATTCCAGTCATTGCGTCTGGCGGCGTGGGGAATCCCGAGCACATCTACCAGGGACTGGCAACTGGTAACGCCAGTGCTGCCCTGGCCGCCTCCATCTTCCATTTTCACGAATACACCATCCAGGAGTGCAAATCCTATCTCAAAGATCGGGGGATTCCCGTGAGGATGCGGGATAGCACTCGTTGAGAATCGACCCCAAAGAGCTGCAAAAAAAACTCCAACGTATTGTTTCAGAGAGAAGTCCCTTCAGCAGCCCAAGGCACCTCGCTGAAGTAGAAAACTACATTGAAAAGGAATTCAAAAGCTACGGGCTAACCGTTGTAAGCGACACCTTTAGCTACCGGGGAAAGAGCTACCGCAATATCATTGGCCGGGCTGGCTCTAACGCCCGCTCACCCCTGATCATCGTTGGCGCCCACCTCGATTCCGTGGAAGGGACTCCGGGGGCAGACGACAACGCGAGTGGGGTAGCCGTTATGCTAGAGGCGGCGCGCACCCTGGCCCAAGCGAAGTTACGATCTCCGGTGCTTTTTTGCGCCTTCAATCTCGAAGAGCTCAACATGATCGGTAGCACTCATTTCGCGAAGAGACTCAAGGCTGCGGGCGCCAAGGTGGATGCCATGATCTCTCTAGAGATGGTGGGTTATACCGACAACCGTCCGGGCAGCCAGAAGTATCCCATCGGGCTTCGATGGTTTTACCCTGAACAAGGAAACTTCATCGCTGTGGTCGGCAATTGGAATTCAAACTCGCTGCTGAAAAAGTTTTCCCGCCTGCTGCGACAGGTTCGCGGGCTGCCGGTTGAGACCCTGGCGGTCCCAGGCAACGGATCTTTGATCCCGGCGGTGCGCCTGAGCGACCATTCCCCCTTTTGGGATCTCGACTATCCGGCGCTCATGGTAACAGACACCTCTTTTTTTCGTAACCCCCACTATCATGGCCGTTCCGACACCATCGAGACCCTCGATCTGGGATTCAGGTATGGCAGAGGCGTTTCCCGTACGCGCCGCGTCGAGCTCTCGGGCGGAGCTGGAGCCGTGTATACCGAGACCCTCGATGCGTCGACGCGGCAGCCACGGCGGTTCTGGGGCCCGTCCGGCTATGCCACTGCCAGGATCGACCTCGGGCGGACGGGGACCCTCGCGGCCGATTATCGGCGGGCGGTCTCAGTGCTGCAGGGCCTCACGGCGCAGGCGTTTCTTACAGACGCCGGAAGTGTCCGCCTGGGTGGCCTACTGACGGACCGTATGGATCTGGTCTTCGCCGGCCTGTATTCGAACGGTCAGGCCGGGGGTGCACGGGACGCGCTCGAGCCAGGACGAGTTGAGAGCT
>JACZQL010000308.1 GCA_022545745.1 Deltaproteobacteria bacterium
GGTTATGCTCACCTGCTGTTAAACAAGAGGTGTTTCCGCGAGGCCAAGGAAGTGGGCAAGCGCGCCATCAGTATCCGCATGAAACACGCCAAAGAAGAGCTGAGCAAGTAATTTTCGGAAAAGAAACTCTTAACGGTTCGATTCTTACCGATAAATTGTTCAACAGACCGACTTCAGGAAACCAGCTATCAGTTATCAGCAGTCAGCTATCAGCCTCGGAAAGGGAATAGAAAAGCGCAGAGCGCAAGGGAATCACCAGCAATTAACCGCAGATTTTCGCCGAAAAACATTTCTTTAATTAAGAACTAACCGCAGATTCACGCCGATTAACGCAGATAATAGTCCTCATGCCCTTCGGGCATGTTTCGGCCTCCAGGCCGAAAAACTATCTGCGTCGATCTGCGGATAATCTTCCTCATTCATGTTGCTATCTTCGATCCTCTATTCTCTATCCTCGACCCTTATCCTTCCCCACTCAGTCCTCAGCACTCGCTACTCAGCACTGTTCGACCTCAGCGTGCTCTCCGTTGATCTGTGGCTAATAACTCTTTACGGGCTTGGCTCAGCCAAAGACTGATCCGTCTCAGCCCGAGGCTGATCCGTCCTCCGGCGGACTCTGGCGGAGTCTTGGCGCGAAAATCCTTACCTGGGATTCCTATCTAAGTCTTAGTTTTTTCCAACGAGCCTTTCTCTATTGATGCCTCTTCCCGTTTCTGTCCCCTCATTAGTGATGTGCCCAGGGCAAGAGTAATGATTATGAGCGCGATCCTGAAGGTATAGTTCAACGAAGACACAAAGGCCTGAGGGTCGTCGGTCGTCGCGCCGCCACTCTGACCCGTATAATACTGGTAAATGGTGGTCATTAAAAAAGTAGCAAATGATATTCCCATCATATGGCCAAGATTGAAACAGACCTGTATGGTTCCATTGGCAAAACCGCGATCCACCTTCGGCACAGAACCCATAATGGCACCATGATTGGGTGCGTTGAACAGTCCGTTCCCAAGTCCCCCGAAGGCCAACATCAATGCCGGCAATGCCCAGTGAGAGTTGGGCCTGAGCAAGGTGCCAACCAGGATAGAAGAAAACATCATAATGAGCCCGGCCGTTGCGGGAATTCTCGGTCCGATACGGTCTGCCACATGCCCGCTGATGGGTGCTAGGGTCACGGTGAAGATGGGAGCGGACATAAAAAGAATTCCCATAAACGTGGGTGATAGATGCAAGACCTCCTGCAAATAAAAGGGCAGCAGGAAGCCTTGCAACCCATGGGTGAATGATACGATCAGTAAAGTGATACAGCTGAACGTAAACAGGCGGATCTTGAATAGGTGGAGATTGACAATGGGGCTTGAGGCCTTCAATTCCCTGGTCAAGAACGCCAGGAAAAAAATTGGGAAGCCAACGTAGGTTAGAAGCGAAATTTCAGGCCCTAGGGCCTCCCGAATACGGGGGTTCAACAAGAGGACCAGAGAGGTCGAGGTCGCTACCAAGAGGGCTGACCCGAGGTAATCGATGGGCTGTCTCTTCACCAGATGAATGGATCGGTTCCTATTGATAAACGCGAGAATTCCACTCAGAGTCGCCAGCGGTACCAGAAAAAAGAAAATCACTCGCCAATGAATATAGTCGATAATGAGGCCCCCAATGGTGGGACCAAGGAGGAAGCCTGTGTGAAAGGCAGTGGTCATGAGGCCTTGTACCTTACTGCCTTGATCATCTGGTACGGCCTCTGCAGCAAGTGCTCGCCCTACGGATTGGGTCATGGCTGCACCCATTCCCTGGAGCATTCGGAATTGAACCAACTGCAAAATGTTTTGAGACAATCCACACAAGAGGGATCCTACAGCAAATATCCCAAATCCAACCGAGTACAGTTTTTCCCTGCCAAACATGTCACCTATTCTGCTGAAGATCAGCACGAAACCGAGGTTTGAGAGGCTAAAGGAGATGAGTGCCCAGGACACCCCGGCAATATCCGTGTCGAGGGCGTTAGCCACAGTTGGCAGCGAGATACCAAATATCCGTGATGACGTGCCGGCGATAAAGTTTCCCAGCATCGTGTTACAGAGAAGTAAATAATTGATACGCGGATCCACGAATAGGATTCCTTTCCTAGGCCACCATACCGGATGAGCGTCGCAACCGTCAACAAAGCGTGTTATGACAGGTCATAGTCGCCGCCTCGAGACGAATCTGTCACCGTAGAACTCTCCATTGAGGCAAACTGACACTGAGATCAATGTAACCAGGGATACAATTGAGTGAAATCTCACAACCCGACTAGCAGTCGTCTGCTGTTCTACAGTACCACCGCCCTGTGGAACCTCACCAATGGCATGATGATGATATTGGTCCCCCTTTATGCCCTATCATTGGACTTCTCTGTCCTAAAGATCGGCAGTGTCATTGCACTGCCGGTATTAGTGACGTTGGGGATGCGATTCGTAGGAGGGGCGCTCTGTGACCGTTTTGGTGAGCGTTTGATTCTGCAGCTCTGTTACTTGTTGTCCGTGTTCTCGGTCCTTTTATTGCTTCAAGCCAAAGGTTTCAGTTCTTTGTTCCTTAGCCAGGTCGTCGCCAATTGTTCCCGAAGTATTTTCTGGACAGCCGCCCAATCATTGACCACGCAGCTCCCAGGACCCAACGTAGGGAAAAGACTCGGCCACCTCGCTGCCTGGAACCATGTTGGCAATCTTCTTGGGATAAGCATGGGAGGGACCTTAGCCGCCCTTCTGGGCTATTACGGATCGTTTCTAGTGTTGATAGGTATGTCCGTGACCTGTGTGCTCCTTGGACTATTTCTTCCCCGTGTGGAGAGAAAACCGAGTGGCAGGACGGTATGGCAGATTACAGCGGGCATTGGACGTTTGGTTCGGTACCCACGAGTGTGGCTCGGCATTTTTTCTTCCTTTGGCGCAGCCCTACCTTCGACACTTACCCAATCACTCTTTCCGGTCTATTTGTCCCAGTTGAATTATGGCGAGCAGTGGATAGGACTCACGGTTTCAGGCCGTGGCGTGGGGACGGTTGCAATAGTCCTAATACTGGGCCCATTGATCACGCCGCCCAGGCTTATGGGATTCTTTTTCCTGGGAACGACTGGCCTGGGCATCTTCGTAGCTAGTAGCGGTCTACTGGAGGAACTTTACCTTCTTGGCCCCTGTATTGTTGCCGTGGGGGCCGCCGGCGGCGTGTTGGATCTGTGGTATCAGGTGCAGGCCACTGAGTCGAGTGAGGCAAGAGATCGATCTATGGCCATGGCCACCACCTCACTGGGTTGGCCGTTATCCCTCATCATAGCGCCCTTGCTGCTTGGCTGGCTTGCAGACACAAAGGGTTTTCAATTTACCTTTGTGGTTACGGGAATGTTCTTCGTTTTGGTGGCCGTAGTGAGCCGCCTGTGGCATTTGGGGGTTCGACAGAAGGCTGCCCTAAAACCAGATTTAGGGTGAAAAGATATACTGTTGGAAGAATAGGCCTCACCTGGAGCCCTAATGGTTCACTGCTATTAACTTCGGGTAGGAATGGAGTCCTCGGTGAGATCCCAGGTGTCTGGAAGGAAAAGGTCTTTAAGGCTCATCTTTCTTGCGCTCACGCCCTGGTTATAACAATAGGTAAGAAATTTATCGATTACGTGAGAGTTTCGGTCCAACCCATAAGCCCAGGGATCCCCCTGGAAAACCTTTTCCTCTTCATCAAGATACGGGTTTTTCCACACGATACTCAAACTCAAGTCCCTCTTTAATTTTTCCTGCCCAATTCTTTTGGATTGCAC
>JACZQL010000309.1 GCA_022545745.1 Deltaproteobacteria bacterium
AAGGTCCAGGGAGAGGACCTTATGCTCGACGGCTCCTAGCCAAGCGGCCATTTCCTGCGACCGCGTGACTTCAATGTGATGGCGTTGCCCATACAAGATGGTCAGCAAATAAGGCTCAAACCCCTCCTCCCTTGCCATCGCAGCGGTGACCGTCGAGTCAAGACCACCGCTTGCCAAGACCACTGCCTTCAATCTTTTTACCCGTTTCTCTAAAAGGCTCGCGGGATTTTCCTGATACTTGGAGGAACTCCAACAGCGGGGCTTCCCACGAGGTCCTGAGATTTCAAGGTTCCAGAGGGCTCCTTGATTCCCGACATGGATTTAGGAATGAGAAGCCAATAGAGGAACGGACCCTAATCTATTGCCCAGGGTTGGGAAGGGACCAGAAGATTTTCCGCAGTCAGGGGAAAAAGCGACTTCCTCTCCTCGCACCAAATTTTCATCAGATTTAACTCAACAGATCAAAGGGCCAGCCGGATTTAGGTCCGTTGCTCACCCTTTTCAATTTTTTCCAATAATTCAAGACGGGACTGACACTCGACACAATACCGGGCGAACGGGAGGGCCACCAATCGTTTTTCGCTTATTTCGGCATCACATTCCGCGCACCTGCCATAGGTGCCCTCCTCCAAACTCGCCAAAGCATCATCAATCATTCGCCGTTCTCTATTCCGCATCTCTTGCAGAGAAATTCCCATTTCCCGTTCCAAATCCACCAGTGCCTGATCCCCACTATCCATCGCGGCCTCTAACCGTCGTTGCTGCTCATCGGTCAACGACTGACCGAGTTGCACCTGCATTTCCTGTAAGAGGGCCTCTCTCTTCGCTAACAGGATCTTTTGGAGCGACTTCGTGCGTGGGACATGGTCCACCTTGCTGCCATTTCCCTGAGGAGTCGAACCTTTTCGTGATTGACGCGGGGGGGAGGAAACCTTAGGTTTCTGTGCTCGCACTTTCACTGATTTCTTTCCCTCCTTACCGGTTTTCTTGCTAGTCTTACCACGCATGCTGGAACTCCTTATTGGGACCTAATCGTAAAACCAAACACAATGAAGAAACACCTCCGCGGCCGATCCAGTCAAGGCAAGGGAAAGTCTGGCCATTTTCAAAAGGGAGAACTATACCAGCATCAGGTATAGGTCATCAAGGAATGAACGGCACACCCCTCCAATTTTTTTTGTCCCCCTAGGGACACTAACTCAACCAGGAAGGCACACCCGACAATTTTTCCTCCAAGCTGTTTAACCAAATGGACCGTGGCGGCCGCCGTGCCTCCGGTTGCCAACAGATCATCGACAACCAAAACCCGCTCACCCATTTCTATGGCATCTCGATGAATGGCCAGGCAATTTGAGCCGTATTCCAAGTTGTACTTGACTTCAAAGACATCCGCCGGGAGCTTCCCCGGCCTCCTCACGGGCACAAACCCCGCATTCAGGTGGTAGGCCAAGGGGCACCCCAGAATAAACCCTCGAGATTCAATGCCCACAACCTTGGAAATGTTTTCATCCCGGTACCGACTGGTCAGATCGTTGATAATAGACTGAAGACCTTCGGCATTTTTGAGCAGCGTGGTGATATCGTAAAAAAGAATTCCCGGTTTGGGAAAATCAGGAATTTCCCGAATCAAGGTTTTGTAGTCCATAGAGAGGAATCCCTTCAGATGAGAATGGACAAATTGATGAACCAACAATCATGGCCTACAGATCACATCACAATGCGAAAGAAAGAATCCTGACCAGTGGATTCAACCCACTGCAAATCAACATGCTCAACTCTTGATAAATAAGGACCAACCTTCAAGGCTTCAATGAAGCCCTCTACAGCTCTACGGCTCCCTTCAGCCTCCGATTCCACCCCACCATCGGCCAGGTTCCGCACCCACCCTGTTAAATCCCTTTTCACGGCCTGGGCTTGGACGAAAAGGAGAAGTGCGCCGGCTGCCATCAACCGAATACCGATTGGGTGTTTCCTGTTTCAGAGCTTGGCGTGGACCCGAATCGTTCGGTGGTTTCCACCGATATTTCCAGGTATGGCCTGGCAACCCTGGTGAAGGAGGCTTGCCTTATTTTCATGCGCAAAAATCCGGGTAACGACTGGTGTCTGTCGCGCGACGAAC
Source organism: Deltaproteobacteria bacterium (assembly GCA_022545745.1). Next base: position 2,120 of record JACZQL010000309.1, read on the forward strand.
ACGGTGACGTGATTACAGACTGGGAAAAGTCCAATGACGATAATTTCAAAGACACCCCCGGGCGCGTGCGCACCGGCAAGAACGGCTATAAGGCCGATATGCTGCACGGGATCTGGGCCCGCGCTCCTTATTTGCACAACGGTTCCGTCCCTACGCTGATGCATATGCTGTGTCCACAGACACGTCCGACCGTGTTCAACCGCGGCGATGTTTACTACGATCAGGACATGATCGGTTTCGAATGGGCGGTAACGCCGAAGCAACGCTACAGCGAACATGACGTCATGCAGGTGAAGCAATATGACACCCGGGAATTCGGGCGGGATAACCACGGCCACACTTTTGGTTCCGGTTTATGCCCGGATACCAGCGGCCTGGATCCGATACGCGACCGCGAGGAAATCGCGATGCGTGTCGCTGCGTCCGAGGTCGATGATCTGCTGGAGTACCTGAAGACACTGTAGCCAGTAACAGGCGGGAAAAGCCACCGATGTCCATTGTTCGAGAACTCAAGCGTCGTAACGTATTCCGCATGGCGGTGCTGTATTTGGTGGCTGCCTGGCTGATCATGCAGGTGACAGAGGTGCTGGTTTCTCTCGTTCACCTGCCGCCCTGGATTGGCCCAGCCATCATCTGGCTGCTCGCCATCGGTTTCCCGATCGCCCTGGTCTTCTCCTGGTTCTACGAGCTTACGCCGGAAGGCATTAGTCTCGATAAGAATGTTGATCCGGAAAAAGCGGTAGCCCACGTAACCAGTCGACGCCTGAACTTTATCGTCGTCTCGCTGTTGTGTGCCGCCGTCATTTTGTTTGCCTACGACAAATGGTGGATAGGTGGGCCGCCGGAGAAATCTATTGCTGTCCTGCCGTTTATGAACATGGGTGGCGATCCTGAGCAGGATTACTTCTCCGATGGCATCTCCGAAGAACTGTTGAACGCGCTGGCCAGGAATCGAGGTCTCCAGGTGGTGGCGCGCAGTTCGTCGTTTCAGTTCAAGGGCGAAAACCGGGACGTCATCGACGTCGGCCAACGATTGAATGTGGCCCACGTTTTGGAAGGCAGCATCCGCAAGACGGGCAGTCAAATACGCATCACCGCGCAGCTTATCGATACCAGGAACGGATTCCACGTGTGGTCGGAGACCTATGAGCGAGATCTGGAGGATATTTTCGAATTACAGGAAGAGGTCGCCGCCGGGGTCGTGGGCGCGTTGCAGGTGGAGATGCCAGCGTCAGCGGGGAGCCCGGAAAAACCGACGTTGAGCATTGAAGCGTACGAACTCTATCTCAAGGGGCGCTCAGCCTGGTACAAGCGGGAGTACGCGTCCATGATCCAGTCCATCGCGTACTACCAACAAGCCATCGCCGTCGATCCGGACTTCGCCAAGGCGTACAGTGGCCTCGCAGAGGCCTGGGTTCTGCTGGCCATCTGGGGTTATGTGGACACCTCCGAGCCGATGAGAAACAGCATGCGCGCCGCGCAAAGAGCGCTGCAACTCGATGACAGCCTGCCGGGTACACAGGTTGTGCTGGGTACGATTGCCCACTGGTATGAATGGGACAACGAAAAGGCCGCAACGCACTTCCTGCGCGCCATCGAGCTGGATCCGAATTACCCGACCGCCCGCCACTGGTCTTCCATGTTTCTTGTTCAT
>JACZQL010000310.1 GCA_022545745.1 Deltaproteobacteria bacterium
TCATCGTCATCGCTAACGTTATCGTCGTTCCAATCATGCTCTACGCCGCACCTCTCATTACCAGAATCGCGGCGGTCCCACCGAATGTGCTGGCACCCATCGTAATCGGCATCGTAACCCTGGCTGCCTACCAGTCTACATACTCCATCGAAGACCTTATGCTAGTTCTGGGACTCACCGTGCTTGGAGTATTCATGAAAAAGTATGGATGGCCCCGGCCGCCAATCCTTATTGCAGTTGTGTTGGCGGACATCGTTGAAAAGTACCTATGGATATCCGCTAACACCTACGGTTTCTCTATGTTCCTACGGCCGCAGTTTTTGGCTATTATCGCTATCATGGTCTTCGTCATGATCGTGAGCCTACGGATTCAGGCGAGCGCAAAAAAAGTGTTGGTAGAATCTGCTAGCGCAAGCTCATAGCTCATTAGGACAAGCGAGGAAAAACGTGGAGACTTCCACAGCGAAACACGAAACGGACAACGCACAAGCGGGCGAAAACTCGCAAGCCCGCCCGCGATTCTCCCTCGAGGTAACGGGAGAAATCGTTTTGCTGCTACTGGTAGGAGGTTTTTTCATTTATCTCTTTATCGAGTCCCTCCAATGGGCTCTTGGTTCGGCGCTCATGCCGTGGATCACGGTCGGCATTGGTGTTCCCTTTTGGTTGTATCGGCTAATAGTGCTCTTTGTTCGGGCCGGGGATGCGCCGGGACAGATCATGGACATCGGATTCCGTACTGGAGGTGATCCTACTGGCGAGAGAGCGCGCTTTTTCCAAATCTGTTTCTTTATAGTGTGCCTCTATTTGGCCATCTGGCTATTTGGTTTTCACATCGCGCTACCAGCGGGTATGCTCTTTTACCTGCGTGTCTATGGTCAGGTCAGTTGGTGGTGGTCTTGCGGCGTTGCACTCCTGTTTCTTGGTTTGATTATCGGTGTCTATGATAGACTGCTAGGGGCTACCTGGCATGAGCCCCCTGTTCTAGTGCTGCTATATTCTATTTTTTAGCTCCTGTTTCTAACCCTGTGCCAGTTTCTCTTTTAAACCGGTAAACCTCTGCTCCACCCGAACGTTCCTTATGGCCATCCAAAGGGCCTTCTTGCTGCCCACCAGGACCACGAGTTCCTTTCCCCGGGTCACGGCGGTATAGAGAATGCTCCGGTGTAACATTGGATAGTGAGAGTTATGAAGGGGAATTACAACGCCCGGGTACTCGCTCCCCTGGCTCTTGTGAACCGAGGTGGCGTAGGCCAGGCCGATCTCGTCGAGCTCGTCAAAATCGTAAGCGACCAAGGTCCCGTCAAAATTGACTCTGAGTTTCTCTCCTTCCCTGTCCAAATCCTCGATCCGTCCTAAGTCACCGTTAAAGACGCCCTTCTCGTAGTTATTCCTGAGCTGCATGACCTTGTCGCCGTTCCGAAACACCCATCTGCCGCTCTCTATGGACTCCCCAGAAGGATTGAGGAGGGCTTGGAGCTCCTGGTTGAGATTGATGGTACCCAGCAGACCTCGGTTCATTGGGCTCAAGACCTGAACCGCACGATTTGGTTCGGCGTGAAACAAGCGAGGGATGCGATCTTTGATCAACTCTTTAACCGTTGCCAGGATTTCCTCCTGGCTTTCCCGTTGGACGAAGACAAAATCAGGTTTCGCTTGGTCACTATCCAGTATCAAAGGCTCCCCTTGAAGGATTCGGTGTGCGTTGACAACGATGAGGCTTTCCCCCGCCTGGCGAAAGATATGCTGCAACACCACCATTGGGACAACCCTGGACTCGATCAGATCCCTGAGGACATTTCCCGGCCCCACCGAGGGGAGCTGATCCACGTCACCGATAAGGATGAGATGGCTGTGAGATCTCACCGCCCTCAGCAGATGGTCCATGAGAGGAAGATCCACCATGGAGGCTTCATCAATAATGACCACGTCGACCTCCAGTGGGCTTTTCTCACCGCGTTGAAACCCACCGTGCCGAGGGCTGAATTCGAGCAGACGGTGGATGGTCTTGGCTTCCACCCCCGCTATCTCCCCCATCCTCTTGGCGGCCCTGCCCGTGGGCGCGGCAAGGGCAAAGGAAACATCACCGTAGCGAAACAGCGTCAGGAGATGGCTGAGCAGGGTGGTTTTTCCTGTACCCGGTCCACCGGTGATGATGGAGACCTTATGCTGCAAGGCTTGAAGGACCGCCTGGCGTTGTTTTTCTTCCAGCAATAGGTCCATGGAAGCTTGGTTTTGTTCCAAATTCCTGGTTCTGGCGGACGACAGGCAGGACTGGCTCGAGAGTAAACGGTGTATGGCTGCAGCCACGTTTTGTTCAGCCTGAAAGAGCAGGCGGGGATAGATTCTACTGGATTCCTCCGTGCCGGATTCTTTGACAACCTTTCCTTCTGCGACAAGTTCCCGGACGGCGTCATCAATGACGCCTTCGTCCACACCCAAAAGGGAAACCGTATTGGACTTGAGAGAATCCAGGAGGACAAAACAATGACCCTGTTCGGTTAGCTTTGATAGGATGTGCAGGATCCCTGCCCGCACCCTTAGAGGCGAATCCCCTTTTATGCCCAATCCCTCGGCGATCCGGTCTGCCATGAGGAACCCGATCCCATGGACTTCATAGGCTAGGCTGTACGGATCCCCCTTCACCTTAGCGACCGTTTCAGGTCCTAGGGCACGATGGATTCTGACCGCGAGGGCACTGCCGACCCCATGGCCCTGCAGGAAAACCATCACCTCTTGCATACCCTTTTGTTTTGCCCACGCCTGCATGATCTTCTGCCAACGGCCTTTACCTATTCCCTCCACCTCCAGTATTCGGTGGGGCTCCTGAGAAAGAACCCTCAAAGTATCAAGGCCAAAGGAGGAGACGAGGCGTCGGGCATAGGTAGGACCCAACCCTTTAATCAAGCCCGACCCCAGATACCTTTCGATCCCTTCCAACGTGGCGGGCTCGAGTTTCTGCCATTGCTCTGCCTGAAATTGGAGACCGTAACGAGGGTGCGTTTTCCACAGGCCGGTCACCCTCACCTCTTCACCCTCACTGATGGGAAAGATCTCTCCCACCACAGTCACATCGTGAGAACCCTCTACCTCTAAGCGGAGCACGGTATAGCGCCCCTCTGGGTTCTGGTAGGTCACCTTGGCGACGGTGCCCTGGAGGGTGGATCTCTCACCGGGACTGGGAAGGGGGCCTTTTCGTGTTGGGAAAAGCCCGTGCATGGAATTTTTCCTGGAATTCACGCGCTCATCCTACTTCAGAGGGATAGCGCCAGGGAAGGGGGACTTGTAATTTTTTGGCTATGGTCATAGATTCTAAGATTAGGGGTTAATCTCCAGAAGAGGTATATTGTATGCCTAATGATGAGTATCGGTGTGCCAAATTTCACAGGAAATTTCCACTCACGTTGAGCAGGAAGCAGCACGACTCCAGCAGGGTCAACCCCGTACCACGGACTTACATCCGTGCCTTTGGGCCATTGCCCTTGCATGATGTTACCAGCATTCATCCCCGCGCACACGCACCTGGCCTTCTGTGGTACGGGGTCAAGGGTCCCATACGCGGCTTCGGGAAGCTGAACCAGCTTATCAGCTCCGTCTATGCTCAAACGTCCTCCGAGACCTGACGGTCGTCCCACTCCAACCTCTAGTGACTTCCGACGAAACGTCTCTCTCTGTTTACCCCGGACCACAGAACACCCCACGCGTAAGCGCAGAGGTTCACCCTCAGAAATACCGGCTAGAAGGGTCAATGAAGTCTTTACAGAGAAAATTATT
>JACZQL010000311.1 GCA_022545745.1 Deltaproteobacteria bacterium
AAAATTAACCGCAGATTTACGCAGATCATGATCTGGCCATTCTGGCCAGAAATTAATTTTCCTTGCGCTTTATTTTTTACCATCCCTTTTCCGAGGCTGAGAGCTGACGGCTGAGAGCTCTTAACACTATGCGCTTTGCGCTCTGCTCAGTACTTGTTACTGATCCGCTGCCTGGGTTTATGGTAGGACCTGAACCCCAGCGCTAGTGACGACCCACCGGTCTTCCAGTTGCGCTTCCATGGTGTCGTTAAGTGAATTGTTTCCCTCGCCCTTGGCACGTTCTATCCATCCCTGGGAGCTCAAATACTCGATAAATTTTTCGCTGGCATCGCTGTGGTTTTTGATTAGGGAGTTGAGTTCCGTGAACAGGCCATGCCATTGAGTCTCCGTCTCGATGTAATTTTGAATTCGCCACTCATCGAAACTGTCCGAGCGCCCATCTGGGCCGATGGCCAAGCTAAGCTGTTCACCCGTTTTTGAATTATAGAAATCGACGCCCCAGCCACGGAAGACATACATCCAGTCCGGAGCTTTTTTGAGGTTCCCGAAGTGGTTTTGTTCTTTCTGCAAGCGGATTTCCAACCCCTGGTAGAGCCATTGACTGGTGGCGAGACCCTCCTGGGCCGCACAGTTTTCCGCCAATTCCTTTGCCCGATTCGAAAGTTGATAGCAGGCCTGAAGAAACTCCACCGCGTGGGCCTTCAGTGCGTCGTCAGAGAGATTGGGCCGAAGGGTAAGAACCAACCTGAGGCCATTGCTGATCTGGCTATGGGTGAAAGGTTTTGTAATATACCCATCGGCTCCCATCCCATAGCCCCCCGAGACGTCCTCGTATTTGTCCAAGGATGTTAGCAAGATAATCGGAATAGACGAGGTTTCGGGTGATTCCTTAAGCCGTGTCATCACCTCATCCCCCCCCATTTCAGGCATATTCCGATCCAGAAAGATTACGTCGGGTTTGCTTTCTTTGACGGAGGACATGGCCTCTATGCCATTGCTGGCGGACGAAACGCAGAACCCTTCTTTTTCTAACATCATACTAACAATGTTAACAATATCGGGCTCATCATCCACAACGAGGATCTGCTTTTTTTGGTCCATAACTAAAAAATTACGCCTCCTCTCCTATTCTGTCAACCGCTCCCAACCGGGGAGGGGCAAGGACACCCTAGGGCAGTCTATCTAGGTCCTTGGGCCATTATTAACCAACTCGATTTTGTAGCCGTTTGGGTCTTCGATGAACGCGATGTGTGTTTGCCCGTGTTTCATGGGGCCTGGTTCGCGGACGATTTTGGCTCCCTTGCTACGAAGCTCCTCACAGGTCTGGTAAATGTCCTCCACGCCAATGGCGATATGTCCAAAGCCGTTTCCCAGATCGTACTGGTGGATGTCCCAGTTATAGGTAAGTTCCAGGACACTCTGTTCGGCCTCGGAGCCAAACCCAACAAAGGCAAGTGTAAAGCGGCCTGCGGAATACTCTTTTTTCCTGAGAAGTTTCATTTTCAATAGGTCGCAATAGAATTTGATGGACTCTTCCAAGTCATTGACACGGATCATAGTATGGCGAATCATGGTCAGCCTCCTTGTGGTTAGAAATGCCCAGAGCTTATAACGAGGCTGTGTGTCGAGCAAGCGTTTTGGTCAAAGACCATGAACTGTCCATAAGATCAAATTATTCTGCCTAACGCAGGTCAAGCAGAGAAATTCACTCCTCCTGTTTAAAAGTTGTTGATAACCTGGGGTCCCAATCTGTCAGAAGGCTAAAAATGGCTCACTACAGCCCATTGCTCAAATTGTGACCCTCATAAACGTTGCAATACCAATGACTTGCCCAATATTAATTCTTTGAAGGGGAGATTTAAGCCGCTAATTTCTCTTTTCAATGGCAGCTAGGAAAGATCCCAATCGAGATTTCCCAGGTTCTTTCTCGGGTTGTCTCTGAACGATTTTATCGAGTTCTCTGACCCTTTCAGGCATCGACTGTTTGATCATCTTTACTTCCATCTCTCTCGCCTGGAGAATCAAATTCCTCTCGTGCAATTCTGCCCTGAGCCCCTCCAATTCCGCTTCGGTTGCTTGCCTCTGAGCATCGTCCTTTTGCAAGTGCGTTAACAATTCCTCTTTCTGTGTTAGCTCCGTTTCCAGTTCCTGGATTTTGCTGTTCAGTGACTGCTCCATCTGTCTGGCGTCTGATTCCCGTGCACGAAGGGATTCCTCCTTGTCCATGAGTTTGGATTCAAGGGCCGAGGCTTTGCGCTCCAGCTCGGAGGTGTTGCCATTCGACTCACCATCATGCATTGCCAACAGACCGTCTTTTTGTTTTACTTCATCTTGCAGGCTTTGGATTTGCGCATTCAGGTTTTCTTCCAGCTCTTTTAGAGCGGCTTCTTTTCGTCGGAGCACTTCAGCCTTTTCCTCGAGCTGGGTTTTCAACAGCGCTGCCTTAGCCTCTGCGTCAAATTTTTCCTCCTCGGACTGGCGGACTTCAGTCATGGCCTTGGATTCTCCCTCTTTGATGACCAACTCCATCTTGTCGATGCGCTTTAGGAGGGCTTTTCGCAGGTTTGACATTTCGGGGCCAACGACCATACGGGCCGGTGCACTTTGTTCGGGTGAGATGAAGGGATAGAGGGTCAAAACGGCAATTATAAAGCCAAAGAGGTGATAGGCAGCGAGCAGGATACGATCACCAGCGGCTATGGCGATTAAATCGGCCCGATAGAGGTAAAAAACCAAGAAAAACACGAACAGATAGGTCGCGAGAAGGCATAATTTCAGCTTGTTCATCAGCATCAAACATCCGACGATGCTGAGAAAGAGCACAAGGTGCCATGTCGGGATAGTCAGTTCAAAGAGAAGCAAATTTTGCATTGCTAGATTGCTCCGGCAAGCGAGTCCATGTGGCTAAAGAGGCAATCGCCGTGCCATGCTGCAGAGTCAATTTTAAGAGGGGAAAGCTACAACAAGAGGTGTGAAACGTTGACGTGCCTGGGCATTGTCGGCTCGAAATGCCGCAAAACGGCACAGGACTCAGCTGAGATGGGATATAGCAGTTGGTGTATAAGGGGTTTCAGCAGCGGTCCTTGGTCACTTTTTGTGTGCAATTGGGAGAGAACAAAAACGGATGGGGAAGGCTTTAATGCCTCTTTTCAATGTTCGCGAGGAAGGATACTAGGCGAGATTTTCCTGGTTGTCGCTTGGACTGACTCTGGACAATTTTTTCGAGTTCTCTGACTTTTTCCTGCATGGATTGTTTGATCATCCTCACCTCTGTTTCCTTCGCAGCCAGCATGATCTCTCTTTCCCGGAGTGCCTTCTTGAGGTCTTCCATCTCGGCCTTGGTGGTGGATAACTCCTCGGTTGATTTTCCCTTCAACAGTGACACGTCGGCGACGCTGTTTTCGTCCTCCACCACGTTGTCAAGTGTAACCACGTCTTCCTCCCTAAGGGTCATGAAGCCTTCGGATCCTCCTCCCATGGAAGCCATCTTCGCTCTTAATTCCTCTAGCTCATTTTGGGAGGCCTCCAGAAGTGATCCTTTTTCGGTTAGTCGGTCTTCCAGGTCCTGGATCTCTGCATTGAGGCTCTCCTCCAATTGCTCCATCGTGGATTCTTTGGCTCGAAGCGCTTCTTCTCTCTCCTGTAGTTGAGCATCTGCCGTGGTGGCCTTCGCCTCCGTCTCTATCTTGAGATCGGAATTCTCCTGATTACTACGTTCCAAGGCCTCTTCTTTTTCTCTTAATCGCTGCTCGATGTCGCTTACTT
>JACZQL010000312.1 GCA_022545745.1 Deltaproteobacteria bacterium
ATTTGCCATCATAATGAGTGTCCAGGACGTGAATAGTTTGAGCAGGCGCATCGCCATCTCAGACCCCCGAAAACCAGGACTCTGGTGGGCATCTATCCCTGCCAGACAACCAGAACCTATTCGTTGTCCAGCCATCTCTGTGAGATTTCATACAGCGATACCACTTCTATCAATCAGGCACCCGACAGTTCGAGAAGAAACATGACTCGAAACCAGGCAGGGACCGACCTACACCAAGACTGCAAAGGATACACTATTATATCGGTTTGGATATATTTTCTACCATATGCTGCTTAGAAAATGGGGACTGGCTCCGGCACAGAAGGGGGACAGTCCCTGCGGGTGCCTGTCCCCATTTTCACCGCGACCGCAACCCCCGCTGCTCGAGTTCTTGGGATAAAGCCGACCAATTGGCCATCGATGTCTGGAGGAGATAGACCAGAGTTTTCACCTAACCAGCCCAAGCGGGACTACTCAACCATTTGGTGAGGAACAGCTTGTCCCACTGGTCAAGAGAGCCGTGACTTTTGGAAGGATAGCGCTCATGAAAAATGATGAAGCCCAACAGTTAAGAGTTTTCTGGGAAGCCAAGGGCAACCCACCCTGTGATCACCCGACCATTGAGAAAGAACGTTTTGAGGAGGGTGGCCACACTGGCTTCTATGTGTACACCACATGTGGGGCCTATATTGGTCCTGCCGGGGAATGACCGCCTAGAAACAGTGATGAGGGCTGCTTATTGAATTACATCATAAAGGTTGACCTCAATCCGACAAGCAACTGATTGACAGCCAGGGGCCGATTTGTTATGAAGTCTACTTTGCAATTTGCCTCGAGGGCTCATTGAGCAGGTTCTGAACCGACCAATTCCCGACGGCACAAGTCCCATGACGGATTCCCCTTCACATCCTGGGGGACTGGCTTCCAAGCTTCGTGCCGCTGAGGGGAGGGAATTTTTGTGAAAGCTGGGTGGAAGAGCTTCTCAACATCCCGCAAGATGGACTGGAAGGCCATGAAACCCTATTCAAGTAAGGAATGCGTCGCAGTCATCCAAAGGAACACCTGTCCACGCTGTGGCGGGTGCCTCGTCACAGAAAACTTCGTTGATCTTGGAGGAACCTGTGAGCCACCAGCCACTGTCGCGTGGCGTTGCATGAACTGTGGAAATGTGGTTGATCAACTCATTCTTCAACACCGGCAAACCCCTCCTGCCCGCCCAATCAAGGGTGGCTGCCATTCACCAGACAGGTAATTTCCAGCCCTGCTAACTGCGTCCGCACCTGAAACACTCATCTCGTAACATTATCCTTGCTTTAGCAATTTTATCGCGAGGCAAAGCGGGCCTAAACCCCCGACGACTCATCACCCTGGTTTTTCATCCCACCTGGACCCGAAGGGATAAAGATTGAAGTCCCCTTGGCCCGGAGGGGAGAGGAAAGGTATCCCTACTGACGGGACATTTGCATTTAGAAAATGCTCTTTTCGATTTTCTCTATGGGACACCGAATACATGGATTAAACACTCGAATGAGGCTAGGTGTGGGGCAGTGTTTGAGATCATCCAAAAACCCCTCAATTTTTTCAAGGGTGTCTTCATATTGGGGATCTCTCTTCCCAAGCGAAAGTCCTAAGAAGAGTAATACCTTATGGTGAACCAAAGCCCTATGTGCGATTTGTTTAGACCTTCTGATAAGAAGCCGCTCAAAGGCGCCTTTTTTTAAAACTTGAATAAACGCTTGTGCACTTTTTAGGTCCTTAGCCATCCAATAGATCTCCTTCACTCCCTCTTGGGGCTCGGTGAGCTGGATGACCACAAAAACATCTTGACCAGAAGATAGGGAAATGCTTTGAAGGTCTAAAGAAGATTTAGCAATGTGAAGGGGTGGGTAAGCCCGATCAATTTTTTGACCACACTCCACCATAGTCCTATCTAACTCCTCCACCCAACCCGGTTGGCCAGTTCCCGCTCCAAAGGCAGGAATGGCAGCAGTAAGCCGTAGCATTAAAATTGGCAGAAGCCTAAGCCAATGCATTTTTAAGGAATCTCCCTTGTTCAAAGAATAACCCTTTCCTCTCCTTGTAAACCGTACGTCATGCCTGAGATTCAGTGGTAGCATCTTAATCCTATCGGGCACCAATGACCAAATCCTAGGAAGGTGTTGAAAAACCTTTACATCCTGCTTAGAAAACGGGGACTGGCTCCGGCACAGAAGGGGGACAGTCCCTGATCAGGACAGTCCCCGCCGGTGCCTGTCCCCATTTTCAAAACCCAGGATCTGTGACCCCTCGATGGGAGATCCCCATTCGTGGATCCCCACGCAGGCATTTTTCAACTGCCTGATAGAGCAATTTCCTCCTAAAAAGTGGGAATGGTGTATGGGGTTCCCACCATCAGGCGAATAGGCCTAGCCCACACCCGCGTCGGGCCTAGATCTTTATCGACTTTACAGCCCGCCCAGAAGAAAGATGTGCAAACGGAGGCACACATTTCACGTTTTTACACCATTTTCTCGATCAAAGACGTTCCCACCTTTCATCCATTCGGTATTTCCTGTATTAATTAAACTCATACCTTCCATCTCAAGGGTCCAGGTTAAACCCTATGGATTCGCTGCTCATACGCCTCTATAAAAAAATCGTCATAGAAAGGCCAGTCCTATCTTTAACGTTTCTCTTCCTGGTCGTAGCTTTTTTTGCCTTCCACGCACAAAACTTTAAGCTCGATGCCTCCGCGGAAACTCTTGTCCTCGAAAACGACGAGGATTTGCGCTATTACCGGTCCATCAGGGAGGTGTATGGGTCTGATGACTTCTTGATCGTTACCTATACACCTTCTGATGACTTATTTTCTCCAAGCTCCCTTGCAAGTTTAAAATCACTGCGTGACGAGTTGGCTCAATTAGAACGAGTAGGGTCGGTGACTACCATTTTGGACGTACCCTTATTAAACAGTCCGAAGAACAAAATCTTTCAGCTCACCAACGATGCCGAGATTCAAACCCTAGAGACCCCGGGCGTGGATAAAGAGCTCGCCCGTAGGGAATTCCTGGAAAGCCCTATTTACCAAAACAACTTAGTAAGTCTGGATGGTCGAACGACCGCGCTCCAAGTCAACTTCACACGCAATGAAAAGTTTATGTCCCTATTAAAGGAGCGCAATCAACTGAGAGAAAAGAAATGGGCCTCAGGCCTGACCCCTGACGAGTCGAACCGGTTAACGAAGGTCACCAGGGCCTTTAAGGAATACCATGCTTCCGTGCTCGACACTGAGGGCCAGGACATTCGGGCGGTACGACAAATTATGAACAAATACAGAAATAACGCGCAATTGTATTTAGGCGGGGTTCGCATGATCACTGCGGACATGATTAGCTTTATTGAGCACGATATTGCCGTATTTGGTTTTGGGGTGGTCTGCTTCTTAATTGTAGCCCTGACTTATTTCTTCAGAAAACTTCGCTGGGTGGCTCTCCCGATGTCGTGTTGTCTGATTTCAGTAAGCGTGATGGTGGGCTTTCTCGGCTTTCTCGATTGGCGAGTCACCGTCGTCTCGTCTAATTTTATCTCCCTTTTACTCATCATCACGATGTCATTAACCATACACTTAATCGTGCGGTATCGTATTTTAGCTGCGGAAAACCCCTCCGCAGATCAGCAAACGTTAGTCTTCGACACGGTGCGTATTATGGCGAAGCCTTGCTTTTATACTGCCATTACCACGGTCGTGGCTTTTTGCGCTCTCTTCGTAAGCGATATCCGGCCC
>JACZQL010000313.1 GCA_022545745.1 Deltaproteobacteria bacterium
AATTTTAATTTTAATGGCTTGGTTATTCACAAAAAGTCGGACTCAACTCATTATATCTCCTTCGAAGATAGCGCGTGGGTTTATGGCGGGGTTCTTTTCGGTTCTTATAATGGGAATGTCAGGTTCACGGTAGAAGACTACTCTCGAATCAAATACAGTAGCCTGGCCATTGACATGGTCAACAACAACTATGGTGCCCTTTTTCCCCGCCCTGCCAGGGTCTTTGCTTGGCAGGATAAATAACGTGATGGAATGGGAAAAGGTAAAGAGGTTCGCAGCAAGGAGTTTGGGATGACTTGTAAGGTTATTATGTTGTTATCTTGCCTCGCCTTCTTTGCGTTGGGTGTTTCTTCCGTCCACGCCCAGACCGAAATCCAGAAGGGCAACTGTGGTTTGATCTCTGTGGATTCCAAAGGCGATATCGCCTTCCCCCTCGTGGTCGTAGAAGGCGAAGCGCAGTTGTCCAGTAATCCTGGCGGTAACACCCTTATTCAGTGCCACGGCAAAATGCCGCAGAGTCCTTATAAGCAAGTCACTTTGGATTACGCCAGCACGGAGGATGTGATCGGCACGGGAATTTTCTGCTTCACGCCATGGGGTGAGGCGACTCAAGACTGGAAACAGGTGGTGTCACCCAACGGGCAAGCCACGTTGACGTGCCACCTTAACGCAAGTTCTAAACGGTAGGATTCATAGGAAATGAGGATTGATTGATGGAAGAAAGTGCAAAGAAAACAGGCCGGCTGCTGGTAAGTACCTGTCTTATCACCGAAGAGCTTCTGCAGAGAGCGGAGAAGCAACAAGAATCCAGCGGCAGGCGTCTCACCGAGGTTTTGATCTCCCTGGGAGTGGATTCAGAGGCGATCCGGCAGGCACTGGCAGCCCGTCTCAAGGTTCCGGAGATCAGCCTTCAGAGCTATCACATCGATCCTGAACTCTTGCCCCTAATTCCCGAGAGCTGGGTGCAAAAATATGGAGTCATTCCTATCGAGAGGGTGGGTAACCTTTTGACCCTTGGCATGGTCAACCCCTTCGATATCGAGGCGGTCAAGGATATCAAGTTCAAGACCGGGTTGAATGCCCGGGTTGCGGTGATCTCTGAGGCCGAACTGCCGGCGGTCATCGAGAGTTGTTATGGCTCCACCAACACCGTTGCCGAGTTCAACCTGGACGAAGTCCTTCAGAATATCAGTTCCGACGAAATCGAGGTCCTTGCCCAAGGGTCCCAGGATGACGTTGAGGAAGAGGATCTTCCCGAGGGTTGGGGATCCGAGGCCCCGGTCATCCGTTTAGTGGATCGGATCATTCAGGATGCGGTCAGGGCGAGGGCAACCGATATTCATATAGAACCTGCCAATACCAGCGTCCACATACGCTACCGTATTGATGGGGTCTTGGGAGATATGCTGGAGGTACCGAAATACATACAGGGTCAACTGCTTTCTCGGGTAAAGATCATGGGGAACATGGACATTTCCGATAAGCGGAGGCCTCAGGACGGCCGCTCCAAGATCAAGGTGGGAAAGAAGTTAGTGGATATGAGGATATCCAGCCTCCCCACCATGTACGGCGAAAAGATTGTCTTGCGTTTGTTGGAACAGAAAAAAGGAGTCGTTTCCGTCGCTGGGGTCGGCTTTTCACCGCATATATTTGAGGCCATGAATGCTCTTTGTGACTATCCGCAGGGAATGATCCTAGCCACTGGTCCTACGGGAAGTGGAAAAACTACGACTCTCTATGCAGTGCTATCCTGTCTCAATAACGGTAAGACTAATATCGTTACTGTTGAAGATCCTGTAGAGTACCAGGTGGCTGGTGTCAACCAGGTGCAGATCAATGTGAAGGCAGGCATGACCTTTGCCAACGGGCTTCGGTCAATTCTCCGTCAGGATCCGGATATAGTGCTGGTGGGGGAGATGCGTGACCATGAGACAGCCGAGATTGCATTCAATGCGGCCCAAACGGGCCACTTGGTCCTTAGCACACTCCATACGAACGACGCTGCGTCTACTGTCACCCGGCTCTTGTCCGTAGGCATAGATCCCTATCTCATCGCCTCCTCGATTCTGGGAATCCTCGCCCAGAGGTTGGTCCGCCAACTCTGCCCTAAATGCAAGGTTCCCGCTCCCGTTGATGAGAAATTGGCTCAATGGCTTCCTAAGGATGTGGACAGAGTGCCTCTCCAAGTCTATGGGCCCAAGGGCTGCAAATATTGTCGTGAGACCGGGTTTTTTGGACGTTCCCCCATTTCAGAGATCCTTGTGCTTAGCGATACCACAAGAGATCTGGTTCTTAAGGGAAGATCCGATCGGGAGATTGCGCGGGTGGCCCACCAAGAAGGGATGAAGACGATTTTTGAGGACGGAATCGATAGAATCCTTCAAGGACTCACAACCCTAGACGAGGTGACACGCGTCATCGCGGCGCCGAAACCGCCCTCCGGAATCGATGCTAATAAGGCGCCTGTAGTCATGTCCAGGAGAAGGAAGGCCGCGGCCTCCGCAGGTTGATCACCAGCGAAAGGTGTAGTCCTCTTGCGCTTGGAACCCTAGTTCAGCTTAACTGTTCATCGCCAGGAGTCGGTCGATGGCTCAACGGCCAATTCGATGTTCGCAGACGTCTGGGATGCTTGACCGTTCGAATTACTCCCCAAGGTAGGTCATTTCACTGTTACGGTAAAATTGATAGTAGCCCATAACCCGCCGGACATAATTTCTCGTCTCGCGGTACGGTGGGATGCTATTATACCTTTCTACAGGCCCGGCCCCGGCATTGTATGCCGCCACGGCTAAATGAACATTGCCATCGAATCGGTCTAGAAGTAACCTGAAGTGGCGCACTCCACCGTAAATGTTCTGCACAGGATCGTAGACATTGGCAACTTTATGTAATCGCGCGGTCCCCGGCATGAGTTGCATCAAACCCTTCGCCCCCTTATGAGATACGGCATGGGCATTGAAATTGGATTCGACTCTTATCATTCCTAGGACGAGATATGGATCAACATCGTAGCGGTACGATGCAGAGCGAACGATGCCCTCAAACTGACGTCGGTGTTCCAGGGAAGCGGATAATGCCTCGGGTCGGAAAGGTTTCATAAAAAAGGACTGAGTTGAAATGGTCCCGCGCCCTCCGTTTAAGTTTTGGGCTCGATTTGTGGGTACCAACATCAAGGATAGGATGATGGCCAGCACTAGTGACAGCTTGAATGATGGCAGTGCGTTTGTTGGTAGTGACGAGGTCATAACACCCTTGAGCGATGGACAGCCCTAACTTTATAACCTATCGATATTACGGCGTTTTTATTTCGTGTCCCAGTGGGTGGCAGGTACCAAGGACCCCTCGGGAGCCTGCCCTAAACTTTTAAGATTTTAATTAATTAGATCTAATTAACAGTGTCAATAGCCGGGTAGTGTTTATTCCAAATTTAAATTTTCTTAGCTTGGTCACAAACATGCTGTTCAAGGAATCATGGTAAGGCTCGCCATCGCCTTTGAAGGCTTGCTCCTGGTGCTGGCTTGGGGGTTGGGCTGGTTGGTTGGCGCCCCGCCATTTGCACGGGTCCACCTGAATTGGCAGGCCATGGCTTTGGGAACGGCCGCCACAGGCCCGCCTCTATTGGCAATGTGGTGGTGTTCACGAGCACAGTGGAGACCTTTTCGGACCCTCATGTATAAGGTCGAGGACAAGATCATTCCGCTTTTCGCGGGCTGTTCTCAATTTGACTTGATCTTGATCTGTGTATTGGCCGGTGTGGGGGA
>JACZQL010000314.1 GCA_022545745.1 Deltaproteobacteria bacterium
GCCATCGCGGGCGGTTGATTTTCCATTCATGTGGAACCTTATGGAGAGTACTCACAAGAAGAGCTCATCCAGGCCTTCTTGAAGACGAGTGACGGCCATTGTGATCCGAATCTTGTTAGCACCTTCGTCACCAGGCTCGCCGCTGACTTCACATGGCTGAAGGATGATTTGGGACTATCCTTCGCACCAAACCCAGCCCGGAAGGGAGGATTTTTGGTGGTGGGAAGGGGTGCTGCGATTCCACCCTTCTTAGAAAAGGTGGCTAGAGAAAAGAGAGTTGAATTTCAGTTCAACGCAGCAGCGAAAAGGCTTTTAACCAACGAGAGTGGCCAGGTGATTGGGCTTGAAGCAACGACACCCATCGGGCCTAAGGAGTTCCACGCGGCCGCCGTCGTTCTTGCCACGGGAGGATTTGAAGCAAACGGGGACATGGTCCAAAAGTATCTGGGCGAACAAGTCCACGAGACCACCTTCCAGCACCGTGTATCATCCACGAGCCACACCGGTGAAGGACAAATCATGGCCCGAGAGATAGGAGCGAGCTTCGCCAAACGTTCTTTTTTCATTCACGTCGGCGCTGAGGACAAGGCATGGGAAACCCCAGGGGTGAGACCCAAGAACCAAGGTGGTCCCACGCGTGCGTTACTCAACACCAGCCGGTGGGGGCTCTGGATCAACAAGGAAGGGAAGAGGTTCATCGATGAGTCGGTGGAAAGCGACCCTGTCTCCACGGCGATCATGCGCCAGCCGGAAGGAGTCGCGGCCCTACTCTTTGATCGGAAGACTCGAGATCGTTTCCCAGAGGAGGCTCAAAAGTACGAGGACGCTGTTCCCGATGCCATTTTGCAGGGACAGACCCTTGGGGAGATCGCAGAGAAGATCGAGGTTCCGACGGCACGACTGGAAAGCACGGTACGCGAATTCAACCGATCAGTAACCAATAATAAGGCGCTAACGTTAGAAATCCCCAAGGGCGAGCATTTACCCACAGCGGCGCCTATTGAAAATCCACCCTTCTATGCGGTCTACCCGGTCTGGTCATCCATGAACACCATCTGGGGAGGACTGGAGATTGACACGCAGGCGCGGGTATTGGATCGGGATGAAAATGCCATCCCCGGACTCTATGCGGCAGGGGCAATCTTTGGCGGGATCTTCAGTGGAATCTGGGCACAAACTCTGTCAGGGACTTGGACTTACCGATCCAACCACGACTTGCTTGCAGCATCACTCCAGGTCTGCCTGGTGTTCGGCAGGGTCGCTGGAGAAAGCGCGGCTGCCTATGCAAAAGACATTTCGTGAGAGTCAGGAAAATTTAGCTCTGACCTGTTGGGTGAAATAACAACGAAACCGAGGATGTCATTAAAAGGTTCGGACGTGTACGATCATACTTGCTTGACAAATCAGCCAGGCGAGAATATATGTACGACATCAAAAACTGAACCGGCTACAGGAGGTTAGTAATGGATACTGTCGCGTATAAACCCGCAAAAACCGGGTATCAAATTTGGATGGAACAGGAGGGGATTCCTGTTGCTGAAGGTTATGGGATAGAGGATGTAACGGAACTTCCCCGCAAGCCCTGGAAGCGACTTGGAGGAACTGGTTCGTACATCCAATTGGTAGGCAGCGGTGGAGTAACCGGCATGTATGTCGTCGAGATCCCGTCCGGGGGCGCTCTCAATCCTGAACGTCACCTCTACGACAAATTAATCTATGTCCTAAAAGGCCGTGGGGCCACAGAGGTTTGGCAGGAAGGGCAAAAAAAGCAATCCTTCGAGTGGGGAGAGGGAAGCATCTTTGCCCCCCCGCTCAACACATGGCACCGGCTCGTCAACGGTGCCCGGGAACCGGCGATCGTGCTTGCAGTGACTACTGCTCCCCTGATTCTCGACCTCTTCCGCGATCCGGAATTCGTCTTCAACAACGATTTTCAGTTTAAAACTCGCTATCGCGGAGAAGAAGGCTACTTCAAGTCCCAGGATAAATATTGGAAGGCCCATAAAACCCAAATATGGGAAACCAACTTCATCGCCGACGCGAGAAGTGCTGCTCTGGAGGATGCCCCCTACAAGCAGGCAAAAGGAGGGCTCACCTGCTTTGAGATGTCTGATAACTGTCTCATCGGACATATTTCCGACTGGCCGCCAGGCGTCTATCACAAGGCCCATTACCATGGTCCGGGAGCCATATTACTGGGATTGCAATCCTCTGGTTATGTCTTGCTCTGGCCAAAGGAGTTAGGCCCGCAGCCCTTTGCAAGCGGGCATGGGGACCAGGTGACACAATTCAGCTGGAAGGAGGGGAGCGTCTACTGTCCCCCAAGCGGCTGGTACCATCAACACTTCAACACGGGTCCCAGCAAGGCGCGGCACCTAGCCGTACGCACCGGCAGCCGACTCCACACCTGGGGATTTACCTTGCCAGCGAAGCGCCAGGAAGATGGGGTCTACCTGACGTCAAAACAGGGGGGGACTCTGATTGATTATGACGAGGAAGACCCAGAAATCAGGCGCCGATACGAGGTTGCCCTAAAACAAACCGGCGTGACCTCACAGATGCCGGCGTGATGTCTTTTGGAATTTGACTCTTTTTTTGGCTTAGCTCTGTTGCGCCTTTCTCTTCTTGAAGAACTGAATATGGCTTAGTGCATCTTCTGCGGTGATGCGGCCGATGGGCCCGACGCTATAGCAAGCGTCCGCCACCTTCCTGTCGGAGTCCAAAATAAAGTTCGTGGCATGAAATATCTTTCGCCGCTCTTCCCAATAGGCGCCGATCTTGTCCGCGTCTCGAGGCACTTCGAGTCCATAAACGACGGGAAAAGTGAGCTTGTGCTGATCTACCGTTTCCTTGGCTTTGTCCAAAGGATCCACAGAGAGCGCGATGACATCAACGTTTTCCTTCCGGAAAGCTTCTATCTGTGACTGGTAATCGGCTAACTGCCGACGGCAGTAGGGTCACCAGCCGCCACGGTAAAAAAGCAAGACAGAATACTCGCCAGTCAGGTCTCGTGGTATGTTTAATTTTTTTCCATCCACCGTTGAGAGGCTGTAATCTGGAAACGTGTGCCCCACGTTGAGTTGCTGAGCCATGAGTTCCTCCTTATTATTGTTTTTGCCATATGCCTTATAACAGTCATAAGGACACCCATGCAAGCGGGGTGGAGAAAAGGTAAAGGTTGATTGTTTCCTGTGATGGAGGGATGATCGGGTTGTGATTTCCGTCAACGAAGCCGTGGAACTCATTCTGAAGAAGGTTTCTCCTCTAACCGGTGAAGAGGTTCCCCTTCTAGAGGCCAACGGAAGAGTCCTTTTTGAGAATGTTCGCGCCCAACGCAGCGTGCCTCCATTTGCCAACTCCGCAATGGACGGTTTTGCGGTTCGGTGGCAGGACGTGGAGGGGACAACAGCGGCCAAGCCCGTGATCTTGCGGATCTTGGATGAGGTTCGAGCGGGTTATGTGGCCAAACACTCCGTTCAAAAGGGGACTGCGATCAAAATTATGACGGGGGCAGTGATCCCCCGAGGCGCGGATACCATTGTGCGGGTGGAATATACTGAGTCTGTTCATGGAAAGGTGCGCATCTCCAAGGTGGACGGATGCGGGAGTCATGTTCGAGGGGCGGGGGAAGATGTCCAATTAGGCCGCACCATCTTACAGAAGGGGAAGCGGCTTGGTCCCGCGGATATCGGGCTCATGGCCTCCGTGGGAAAAAGTAAGGTGCGGGTCTATCGCAGGCCCTCGGTTGGGTTGATTTC
>JACZQL010000315.1 GCA_022545745.1 Deltaproteobacteria bacterium
CGCGATTCTGGGGTCTCGCAAAAGCACGGTTTTGACCTCGAAGTTGATATCGCCAAGTACAGCCAGGGAGGGAGACCCATTCGGCAGATGAAGGACCGAGCTCCCTATCTACTTGCAGGTGAGTATGAATTCTTGAGCGGGCTGCATCATGAAACGTACATCTATCGCGCCAAAGGGGACAAGCGGTTCCTTTACTTAGCGCAGACGCAGAATGACTGGGACGACCGGCTCATTGCGCGTAAGGAGATTCGCGAGGCCAAGCAGCTAGAGGGAAAGAAGATTTGGACCAGCCGGGCCCCCTGTGTGGGCGGGAACCTGGATCATGCACTGTCCCTGGCCGGTTTGGATACCTCACAGGTGGAGTTCATCTATAGCACGGAGGATAGGGGACACGAAGTGGTCGAGAAGGTGGCCCGCGGTGAGCTGGACGCGGCCAATGTAGACATCCCCTTTGATCTTCAAGGCAAAAAAAGAGGGTTAAACACTATTCAGCTTCCCTCTGTACCTGTCATTCATAATACCACCATCTGTGCCAGTACGGAATTTGTCTGGAAGAACGAGGAGAAGGTGAGGGCCTTTTTAAGGGCTCTCATTGAAACCATCCACTTTTTCAAGACAGAGAAGCAAAAGGTGTGCGAGATCTTGAGCCGTGAGCTGGCCCCCCTGGTTCACCTGGAAGGGGACGATGAGGTGGAGTACTTGCACCGGGAGTGGAGCAAGCTGCTCAGTCCCAAGCCCTATCCGCACCCGCTGGCGGTTTGGAACGTGTATAACCTGGATGTGGCCCATGATCCCAAGGTGAACTTCATCAGTCCGTTTGAAATTTGGGACACCCATTATCTTAGACAGATCGACGATAGTGGCTTCATCGATGCCCTTTATAACGGGGGCTCGAAGAAGGGGTAAAAGGGAGTCCAAACCTGTTTAGAAGCGTTAGGATCGGTACAAGTCAAAATTAGGTAAGGAGGGACGCTGATGGCCCGATATATTTTTATAGCCCTAACCTGGGCATTGTTAATGAATCTTTCGATCCCAATGGAAAATGCTTGGGGTGAACCCAAGCGAGGTGGCACTCTGACTATGGCCATCCGGAAAGACATAAGAGTGCTAAATCCTTTAGTCCGCACAAGCTCAACCGATGCATCGATTCGCGGATTGATGTTCGAGTCGCTGCTGACTCTTGATGAAAAGGGGAAAATCCAACCGAATCTGGCTGAATCATGGAAGATTTCCCCGGACGGCAAGGTATACACGTTCAAACTACGCAAAGGGGTAAAATTCCACAATGGTCAGGAGATGACAGCAGAGGACCTCAAGTTCGCCATCGATTATACCCTTAATCCCAAGAACAGCGCTTACGGTATTAGAATTCTCAGCTCGGTTAAGGGGGCGGAAGCGGACGGCAAGTATACGCTAAAGATTCGCCTGAAGAACCCAAACCCGGCATTTCTCTCCTTTCTCATCAACATAAGAGCATTCTCGGCAATCCCTAAGGGGTCGGTGCCGGAGGGGGTCAGGAAGATTACCAACTTCCCGCCTGGGACCGGTCCGTTTAAATTCGTCGAATGGCAGCCCAAACAACGGATTGTCTTGGAACGGTTTGACGGATACTGGGGGCATAAGCCCTATGTTGACAGATTTGTTATGAGACCCATCAAGAATGCCACTGTGCGCTTCACTGCGCTACGGGCCGGTGACGTGGACATCGTTGAGCGGACATCCTACGAATGGGTGAGCCAGGTTCAGAAAGGCCGTTTGAAGGGGATCGGTATTGCCCAGGCCCTTTATGCGAACTTAAGGGGCATTACGTTCAACGTGGCCGACCCGCCCTTTAACAACAAGAAACTACGCCGTGCGGTGGGACATGCGGTGAACAAGGAAGAGATCCTCAGTGCCGCTTTCTTTGGCTTTGGTAAAGTTGACGATCAGAAATATCCCAAGGGTCACACCTGGCACTTCGAGGGTTTGCCGTACCCTGAGTACAATCTCGACAAGGCTAAGGCGCTCCTTAAAGAATCGGGTTATAAGGGTGAGAGCATCGAATTAATCACGGCCCCTGGCGATGTCCAGGAGATTATGGCGACGGTGTTGCAAGCCCAGCTCAAGAGGATCGGGATCAAAGTCCATCTCGCAATCATGGATGTTGCCGCCTATAACGAACGTGAAAGGAAGGGACAATTTGCCTTTCGGTTTCGCGGAGGAGACTTCCGTGCCGATCCATACCCCACGTACTCCCGTCATCTTATATGCGAGGCTAACTTAAAAAGGCGGATTGCCAATGTATCCGGTTACTGCAACCAAGAGATACAAAAACTGTTGAAAAAGGCAGAGTCGGAGTTAAACACAGATAAACGAAGAGAACTGTTCCATCAGATATTAACCCAAATGGCTGAGGATTTACCACTACTCTGGATCGGCTTTGTCCCGCGTTTTTTCACGTACAACAAAAACGTCAAGAATTTTACCACTGACGCGGACGGCCGCTTTCGTTGGTCCGGCGGAGGGGTGACCCATACGTGGTTGGAAAAGTAGCGATAGGAATCTTTTGGGAGGTTAGATTTCTATGTTAGGCCGTTACATCATTCAGCGCCTGCTGCACCTGATTCCAGTCTTGTTGATGGTAACCATCATCGTATTTCTAATCGTGCATATCATCCCTGGCGATCCGATCCTGGTCATGCTGGGTGTTGATCCTGAGGTGGGAGCCACTTACACCGAGGAGCAGTATCAAGAGCTGCAAAAGATGCTAGGCTTCGATCAGCCGGTTTATGTTCAGTACTTTCGCTGGCTTATGAGGCTTCTCGATGGCGATCTTGGTCTCTCCCTGCAATCACGGCGGCCGGTGATGGACATCTTGTTGGAGCGGTATCCGGCCACCATTTATCTAGCATTTATGGCCTTTATTACGGTTATTCTAATCGCGCTGCCGGCCGGGATGATCGCAGCTGTCAGGCAGAACACCATTGTGGATTACACTGCGATGGGATACGCGATGTGGGGCGTAGCGATCCCCAATTTCTGGCTCGGGCTTATGCTGATCCTGCTCTTTAGCCTCAAGCTAGGTATCCTTCCTTCCATTGGATATGAGAGTCCCTTCGAGTACCCGTTCAAGTTTCTGCAGCATGTATTCCTGCCCTGCATAGTTCTAGGGACATCCATGGCGGCCTCGGTTACCCGTTACATGCGAGCAGAGATGCTAGAACAGTTGCATCAAGACTATGTCCGCACTGCGCGTGCCAAGGGGCTCCCTCCACGGATGGTGATTGTGAAGCATGCAGCCAAAAACTCCATGATCTCTATAGTCACGATTCTGGGTCTGGACATCGCCCGTCTGTTGGGTGGTTCCACCATCGTTGAGACCGTGTTTACCTGGCCAGGGGTGGCCAGTCTCCTCCTGGAAGGAATTTATGCACGTGATTATCCCATCGTGCAGGGCGCAGTACTTATTATAGCCCTGACCTATGTAGCGATTAATCTTGTCGTCGACATTACTTATAAGTGGTTGGATCCTCGGATCAAACTGGAGTGACAGCCATGGAAACGAACTCTACCACTGGCTATCAGGTGTCATTGCCTAGCCGTTCTTACTCATCGCGCCTATGGCAGGCCTTACGGGTCATTGCGCGAAATCGCCTTGCCCTGATTGGGCTTGTGATCATCTTGACTGGTCTTTTTGCGGCAATCTTTGCCCCTTTTATAACCACACACGACCCCTTCGAGATCAACATACCAGATCGACTGCAGC
>JACZQL010000316.1 GCA_022545745.1 Deltaproteobacteria bacterium
TGAAAGTGACCATTTCTTTTCGCGCCCGGCCTTGATGTATGTCCATTGCGGCCAACTAAGTGAGCGTTGTATTGAACCGTTTGAGCGCGATCATTATGCGCGGATGAATTATACCCGGGTGCGAGATCGTGTGTTGTCTTTGGATTCCGCAGGCAAAACTCTTAAAATGGAATCCGGCGAAAGTATCTCCTATGAGCGCCTTTTAATAGCGTCAGGCTCAAAGCCGTTTAGAGTAGAATACCCTGGAATCAATTTCGATGGGGTCGGCGCTTTTGTCAGCTGGGATGATATGGTCTGGCTAAAAGAGAGCGCTAGAACCGCCAGGCGCGCTGTTATTGTTGGCGGAGGCTTGATCGGTATTGAGGCTCTGGAGATCGTCTGCCTGGACCCCGAGCAGCTCCCCGCGAGCACCGATAGGGATAGATGGATATGGGCCTCTATTCATCTAGGAGCTAAGCTAAATAACAATTTCTGCAATCCCGGCAACAATTTTTTCGGATCGGGTCTAGCCGCCGTAATTGAGGCCGTGGTCGCGCATCAGGATAGTCTGGTCTTCTCTGCGGACACCTGCCTCTACGACCTCACCCACAAACAGGGTATGGTCACCCTTGGACACCTCGCCTACGACTCGACACTCCCACCACGCCGAAAGGCTCAGCAGCAGGGGACAGCCCGTTTCCTTCCCCACCTCAAAGCTCTCCCCGCCGATCGAGTTGCCCTGTCGCTGGTGTGGCTTGAAGAAATTGAAGGCTAGATCTTTCTGGTCTTTACCAATGACGTTAACGGCAAAGACGCCCGTGTCCTTGATGTGCTGGTGGACAAGAGAATCGGCCTTAACACCGATGGCCACCAGGGGCGGTTTGAACGAAGTCTGCGTCACCCAGTTGATCGTTGCTGCACTGACGTCCTGGCCATTGCCTGCCTTTGTCGTAAGCACGAACAACCCATAAGGGATCATGCGCAGAGAAGTTTTTTTTGCAGCTTCATCCATAAAGAGACCTCCTAAACAATAAAAGTGCTAAAACACCCTAGCCTCTTTAACACCCTATCCTCTCAGGCACATAAAATGTCCATCTCCACCCCGCCCAGGGGCTGGCGTCTAGCGCAGCTTTAGATCGAAGGCCATGGGGCCCTTTTCACCCTTCCGGATCTGAAACTGCACCGTATCCCCCTCATTGCAGTCTTCAAATTGGGCCCGCGGAGCCATACTCCCACGGTGAAAAAAGATGTCATCGCTGCCATCATCTGGGACAATGAATCCGAACCCCTTCTGTCTAATCAGCTTCTTAATCGTTCCTGTCATGTTTACACCCTTCCCTCATTCATGACTAAAGGACTTTTAACCTCTCATAGTCCTGCCAAACATCCAAGTCAAGAAATGGAGCCTCGTCATCCCATTGCAGGAAGGCCCCCTTCTCTCTGTACTTCTCCATGAGAACCTTTCCTCCTCGATCACCCGTCAACTGGAGCAGCTGCGGAAACAGATCACGGTGAAACAGGACAGGGTTACGGGTTTCGCCGTGAAACACCGGGGCGACGACTGGGGCGGCACTCTTTAAATGGAGATCGATCAGGCCATTGATCAGTTCCGTCCTGATCAACGGCTGGTCACCCACCAGAAAGAGGGCAGCGCTGCTCTGGATGGAAACAGCTTTTAGACCAGCTGCCAGCGAGGTGCTCTGACCCTCATGGGCCTTTTCGTTGGTAACCCAGCGGACCCTATCCTGGTCCAGATCGATCTTCCGAGGCAACTCGTCCTGTTCCCGAACCACACAGATAACCTCATCGAGGTCAGAGGCCAACACCGCCGACAATACCCACAAGAGAATGGGCCTCCCATTCAATTCCAACAGGAGTTTCTGTTGACCCATCCTTCTGGCTTCACCCGCCGCCAAGACAATTCCCGAGACCATATTAACAGCAATCAGCCGCCAGCAGTCAGCGATTGGTCCAACGAGCCTCTTATATTCTTACCGATAAAATGTTCAACAGAACAACTTCAACAAAGTTGTTCCCGCCAAGCCTGTCCTGAGCAATGCCGAAGGGACCGCAAAGAATGAAATCCCAATTTCGAAATCCGAAACAATGCCAAAATTCAAATTACCAAAATCTTCAACTATTCAATTCGTCAGTTTTGGAGATTGGGAATTATGTCATTTGGATTTGTTTCGGATTTCGGATTTCGAATTTTAGTTTTGCCTTGGCGTGCTTTGCGCCTTAGCGCGAGTCATCGTTTATAAATTTACCTCGTGATGACTTCCCTTACTGCATGCTGGTCCAGAAAGGAGGTCACAACCACCCGCTCCAGCCCATGCCGAAGGAACGCCCGGCCAAGCTTCCTGGCCTCCTCAAGCTCCTCTTCGCCATCGACCTGATTGATGATAGCGACTTTTCGGCTTCTTGCAGGAACACCCTTGAGACAGCCCAGGGGATTTTCAAGGAGATCGAGAATATGCTCATGGGTCAACGGACTCCCCCTCTCTACACCAAGCAGGGATGCCGCCCTTTCTGCCCTGTGGACCCACTCTGAAGAAATGGGCTGGCCCAGGGCCTTAATTCCCATCATCCATACCGTCAGAGGGCATCGGTCCGGGACTACTGGCTCGTGCTCCAGGGGTACTTTAAAGAGCCGAGAGGCCGCCCCATCTGCCTCTACTAGAATCCAGTCCACCTTCCCGTCTTCTCCCAAAGAGTCAAACCACGCCAGGGGAAGACCGATAAGCTTCCCATCGTCATCCAACCCGTAACCCACTCCGACAATCGTTGCCTCTTTTATCTTAGATAACTCAAGACAAAGCGCCTTCAATTCCTGGGCCAGGTAAAGCTTATGAACATGAGGTGATGTGGGCTTGAAAATCCTCGTGGTAGTCGTGATCAGGACTCTCCCGCCCTCCCGCCACAACTCCTGCGCCAGGCGAAACATGGTTGTGGTTTTACCTCCGGCCCCGATGAGACAGAGCATCTTTTCTTCCCCAAGGCCCAAGGCCTCCTTAAGGGTCATGACCCTAACTAACCCTTCCTCCAACGGCTTGCAAGCATGGACCGATTTGGATAAAGGTCCCATCATGTCACGCCGTTTCAGCATCGAAGTAGAGAAGGACTATTTTAACTTTGCCTCGGCCCATTTTCTCATATTCGCCGATGGCACGAGAGAGACCCTCCACGGACACAACTATCAGGTCTCTGTTGCAATCGACGGCGATCTGGACAGCGCAGGGGTCATCCTCAACTTCATCACTTTCAAACCCTTGGTAAAAGAGGTCTGTGACGGACTGGATCATCGCACCCTGCTGCCGGGCCAAAACCCGGGTCTCAAGATACGCCGGGGCCGTAGAGATATTGAGGTCCTTTATAAAGACGAGCGGTTTATCCTCCCTCGTCGAGATGTGATAGTCCTCCCGTTGATCAATACCAGCACGGAGCTTCTGGCAGAATATGTAGCGAGGCAGGTTTGGCAGAAGGCCCACGAGCGGTTCCCTGGAGCTAACCTCCACTCCATCGAGGTTCGCATTGAAGAAGCGAGGGGGCAAAGGGGGATCTTTCGAGGTGAGTTTTCAAAACGGAAGGGTCGGCGAGGATCAATGCGGTGACCCCGGTATTCGTTTACTCTGATGGCTTCTGTGCCGATAAATGCAAACCCCGTACCACGGACTTACGTCCGTGGCTTTGGGGCGCTGCCCTTACAGGGAGGTCGGAACATTCACCCCGTTCCAACCGTGCTG
>JACZQL010000317.1 GCA_022545745.1 Deltaproteobacteria bacterium
CTTGACAGTACGACTGCAGGGACAAAATTCCTCTTTGGTCGCCTGGCTCTTCCTCCGGGCACGATCAATGAGTCAGGAGAAACCTCCCTGGGATTTTTCTTGGCATTTCAAGCGCTACCCACCGTTATTTTCTTTGCCGCCCTCGTGAGCGTCCTCTATTATTTGAAGATCATTCCCTGGCTCATTCGAGGATTCGCCTATGTCTTCACCCGGTTGATGAGGTTAAGCGGGGCAGAGTCTTTATGTGTTTCAAGTAATATTTTTGTAGGGATTGAATCGTCCCTAACCATTCGGCCCCATTTGAACGAAATGACGCGCTCGGAGTTGTGCACCATCCTTGCTGCCGGAATGGGCACCATTGCTTCCAGCATTATGGCCCTCTACGTTTTTCTTCTACAAGCGGAGTTCCCCACCATTGCTGGCCATCTGGTCTCTGCTTCTATTCTGTCCGCACCTGCAACCGTGGTAATGGCCAAGATTATTGTGCCAGAAGCTGACACACCTACAACACTGGGCATTAAAATTGAGCCGCACTACGAGCGAGAAAACAACCTCATCGAGGCCACCATCAATGGGGCCAACAACGGTGTTCGTCTTTTAGTGGGGATTGTGGCCTTACTGCTCGCTTTTCTCGGTTTAGTCGCGCTGATCGATCTAATCCTGGGAATGGTGGGAGGCTGGCTTAACGACTGGCTGAATTGGCGAGTTGATTTTTCCCTGCGCGGACTACTGGGCTATGTCTTTTATCCCTTTACCTTGATCATCGGCGTTCCGCTGTCAGACGCCGGCCCCATAGCCAGGATCATTGGCGAGCGCACAGTCTTAACTGAGGTTCAGTCGTATCAGGATTTGGCCAAGTTATTGGCTCAGGGTGTTTTGCAACACCCACGTTCAGCAGTGATTACGACCTACGCCCTATGTGGATTTGCCCATGTAGCTTCGTTGGCGATATTCGTGGGTGGTATTGCTGCCCTCGCCCCAAAACGCACCAAAGATCTCTCGGAACTAGGTTTCCAAGCACTTTTGGCAGCAACTCTGGGATGTCTGATGACAGCAGCGGTGGCCGGAGCCTTCTTCAACGAAGGTTCGATACTCATTGGCAGCCAGGCGGCCATCACAACATCAAAGAACCTCCATCCACCAGCAGCGCCTGACCTGTAATGTATGAGGCGCCGTCCGTGGCCAGGAAGGTTACAACGCGGGCGATATCTTCGGTTTGTGCAATCCTACCCAATGGGATCTGTTTAGCCCTTGCATAAAGCTCTTCTTCCGAGCGATGACCTCTTGGCAGCGCGGTATCCGCAATGCCTGGGCAGACGGAATTGACGGTGATGCCGTCGGGCGCCAATTCGCGGGCCAGGGATTTTACCAAGCCCACGATCCCGGCCTTGGAGGCGGCGTAGTGAGCGCCGCCTTTTGCCCCCCTGTAGGCAATCCCGGAGGCAATGCTGATAATGCGCCCAGCCTTCTGAGAGCGCATCTCGGGCACGAAGGCCCTCGAGCAGAGAAAGTTTCCTCCCAGGTTCGTATCGAGGACCCGATCCCATTCTTCCTCGGCCATTTCCAACGTTGCGGAATGTGGATAGATCCCCGCATTGTTGACCAGGATGTCCACACGACCGAACCGGTTGAGGGTCTGATCTTTCAAGTTCAGTACCGAGGCTTCATCGGACACGTTGGCTCGTACGGCCAGCGCCTCAGCGCCGGCAGTGGCAACCTCACCACCCACTCCTTTGATCCCGTCCTCTTTGACGTCCGCAAGCACAAGCCGAGCCCCCTCTCGGGCAAAACTCAGCGCGATGGCTCGCCCAAATCCCTGGGCGGCCCCGGTTACAACAGCGACTTTCCCCTTGAGCCTCACGATGACTACACCATCACCAGACCGCCGTTGACATGCAGCGTCTGTCCTGTCATGTACGCACTCTCCGGTCCCACAAGAAAATAGATGCCCTCGGCGATATCCTCCGGTTGTCCGGTTCGCCCGAAGGGGATCTCCCTTTGCGCCCTTTCGAGGCGGGCCTCTGGGGTGGATCTGGACATGACCCGAGGGGTATCCGTAGGACCTGGGGCGATCACATTGACCAGAATGCCGTGGGGCGCCAGTTCCATAGCCAGCGATTTACTGAACCCAATAATGCCGGCCTTTGCCGCGCAATAGGGAGTACGCATGGCACTGCCCGTAACCCCATAGTTGGATGCCGTATTGACGATTCGACCCCTCTCCTGCTTGACCATCACGCAGGCCACTTCGCGGCAAAAAAGATAAGTACCTTTGAGATTGACATCCACCACCTCTTTCCACTCGTTCCAAGTCAGCTCCTCGATCCGCTTACGGTAAAAGCTGCCGCCCGCGATATTGGCAAGGATATCGATTCGTCCGTACCGGCGGGCAATCTCGTCGACAACCCTTTTCACCTCTGTGGCATTCCTGACATCCACCCTATAGACCTCAGCGTTACCGCCTGTACGCTTGACCTCATCACGCACACCCTCCGCCCCTTTCACATCACAGTCCACAATGGCAAGGGATATTCCAGCCTGAGCAAATCGAAGACAGACTGAACGGCCAATCCCGTTTCCCCCTCCAGTTACAATGGCTACCTCTCCCAATGGCATAACTCCTGATGATACTATTTCTTCACTCGTTCGAGTCCTTCCAAATCATCTCTCGTCCGACCCATAGCAAAGGACCAACACGAGTGTCAACGGAATCCTTCATTCTAAAGCGAGGGATTCCCAATGAATCCAATTTCATTTTTTCGGCCAGTCTCGTGCATCAAAGGATTTTCCTGTTGCTCCTTCTGATTCCTCCGTCGCCAAGTAAACAAACACTTCGGTAATTTCATCCGGTTGCGGCAAGGTCATGGGATCCTCATCAGGGTAGGCCTCGGCGCGCATCTCAGTCCGTGTTCCCCCTGGGTTCACGGCGTTGACCCGGATGCTGCGCTCTTTCACTTCTTCCGCCAAGACCTGAGTGAAGCCCTCGACTCCAAACTTCGACGCAGCGTAAGCACCCCACCTCGCCTTCCCCACCCTTCCAACGCCGGAAGAAACATTGATGATGGTTCCCTCCTCACGAGGAATCATTATTCCCAGGACCTCTTTCGTGACCATGAATAGACCCGTAAGGTTAACCTTTACCACCTCCTCCCAGGCAGAGAGGGGATAGCGGGCAATCGTCTCTCGCGGTCCAAGTAGACTCGCATTGTTGACAAGTATATGAACGGCGCCATAGGAATGAATCACCTCTCGCACGAGGCGTTTCACCTCCCTGGCCTTGGTTAAATCCGCCGCGTGCCAGTTTGCTTCTCCCCCTTCCCCACGGATCTCTTCAACCGTATCGGCTAGATTCTCCTTGCGACGGGCACTGATGAATACCTTGGCCCCTTCGCGCGCGTAGGCCAAAGCGATGGCCTTGCCGATTCCTCGACTGCCTCCGGTGACCAGTGCGACTTTACTTGCTAGTTTTCCCACGTTGCCCTACCATTCTAAATTCTAGCCTTCCTTCTAGCACTTGACTCGGGGGCGTGTCGAGGCAGCTACCTCCCCCAACGTCATATCGCATA
This sequence comes from Deltaproteobacteria bacterium, assembly GCA_022545745.1. The sequence goes on from JACZQL010000317.1 coordinate 3,567, forward strand.
GCCTCTTCATTAGGTACATCGCTACCTTCCTCCCCTCGTTTTCCTCTCCCCTTCGGCCAGTCCGCAAATCATCCACTCCCTTCCCGTACACTTGAGCGACCACCTTTAGTACCCGCTCCGCTGATGGCCGTACTGTGATGCGCTCATACCGC
>JACZQL010000318.1 GCA_022545745.1 Deltaproteobacteria bacterium
GTGCCAAATGAAAATGTCAGTTCTGGAAAAAAATAGGGCAGGGGATATTGGCTAACCCCGATCCGACAAAAATAACCAGGCCACGTGCTGTCCTAGGCCAGACGTTGTAACGGTCACAGACATTTGGGTCGCTAGTGCGTAACTACACTTCAGGAGAGTTATCGAACCATAGTACAGACAGCTCTGAAGGGCCATCTGACGATAATTTCTCGGACCGTTTAATGTCGGATCGGGGCTAACTCAAAGCGCATGGAGGATCATTATGGTAAACGATGAACCTCGTGGAGCAGTCCACTGGATCGATCACCGGGTGGTAGGGACCAACGATCTGGTCAAGTGGGTTGACTGGGCGGTAAATGCCACAGGGGCCGTCCCCTGGCGCATGATTGGAATCACCACCGTTGCGCGTAAAAGAAACGCACCCATAAACTGCTTCCTTGATTTCGATAAAGGCTCCCGCCAGATCGGCGCGTTCCTTCAGCCTGAAGTCTATCCGGAGGGCAAAGGACTCGGCAAAGAGTTGCCCCGGTGCGCATTTTTTATTCGTCCCGAGGACATGGACTCGCATCTAAAAAGGCTCGACCAACACAAAATCCCTCACACGGACCCTGTTCCAATGTCGACTGAAGGAGACAATGGGACGGCCATATACTTCGAGGACCCAGACGGTAATCAGTACGAGTTCTGGGCGCCGGTCCACATGCCCGATGGGGCCATGGAAGTTTGTACCTCTCAGAAGGTGGGCCGGATCAGTCATATGGTATTCGGGTCGAGAAATCTTGAGCGGACCGCGGCGTACTTCAAGCAATACTGTAGTATCGGTCAGATGGATAACCCGGAGATTCCGGATGACACCCTGGTGCTAAAGCTCCTGGGCGGGGCCCGACTCGTTTATCAATCGGTGCATAGCGTGGATGTCCGGGTCGCAGGGCATGGTCCCTGGTACGATATGCACACCGCGCTCACCATCCGGGCAGAAGAGTATTTAAACAACTACCAGCGCATGTGGGATGGGCTGCCGGAAGAGGAAGATGCTAAGGAGAATCTAAGCCAAACCGTGGAAGAACATGATGCCCTGCCCGCACGGACGGGCCTGCACCGCAATCCCTGGGGCCCCCTGTGGAAAAAGACCTTCAAACGTGGTGACGAGTTCTATGATTGGGATGGCCACGGCTTCCACTTCGTTGGTGGCATCCCACTAAAAGACGACGGGTCGATGACCCTCTACCGAGGGAAGGAATCGGGGGACTATCTGCGGGAGCGTGGAGTGGTTGCTGGTGGACCCCCTAGACCTTAGCGATCAACGGGCGCTGAACCACCCATAAAGAAGTCTCGAGTTTCTGCTATTCCTCAATGTAATCCGGCAGTGGTTGTCCCTTTGCGACAGCGCCGGCTATGGCCGCGAGTCTCACAGGGCTGGGTCGTCGTTGGGCCATTTTGGCCTGAAACCGCCATCGGATAAGTTCCGCAGGGTCAACCACAAATGTTGTTGCATAAACCATGGGTCCGCCCCAGTGACCCTTTCGTTCGGCTCCAACCTTTCCGCTCAGGGAACAGTCTGGATCTGGAATCAGCCGGACAGGGAAAGCGCTCGAAGGATCCTGCCAAAAGGCTTCATGTGCCTTGTGGGCAGCCTGATCCAGATGGGCATCGCGAAGGGTCCGCTCACGGAGCTGCTTCCCATTATCGACTGACTGCGGGCTGATGCCGAGGATTGCCACATTATTTTCCCTGTATCTTTCGTACTCGTAGAGAAAGGCCGCAACCTGGGCCCGGCACCAAGGTCACCACTGGCCACGATAGAAAAAGACGACGGTTGCCGGGGCCTGTGTGAAAATTGCCGGGAACTCAACTGCCTTCCCGTCAATATCTTGCAGTTTAGCAGTCGGAAATTTGCTGCCAATCTCTAAGAGTGCCATTGTTCCTCCATAAGGGTGGTTAGTTTGTGTATATATTCATAAGGGAATGGTAAACGCAATGTGATTACGGCTCGTTATATGCTGGTGTGGAGTCCACTCTCGTAAGGAAAATATTCCGCTCTTGCCAAGACTGCTCTCATGCGGCGATGGGATCTGGTGCCAGTGATTGCTCCCTGCACCTAACCGTGCTAAAGCCAGCCCTAGGAAAATAACAAACATCACGGCGTAAGACAAAAAACGGGAGGTCTTGTGCGGATCTACATCAATTTATTATCGACCTATTTCCCTGGTATCGATCCTACCTATGACGTCTATTACCAGCAGGTGCTCGAGCAGGTGGAATTGGCAGAGGAGTTGGGTTGGGATTGTTTTATGTTCAATGAGCATCACTTCCTGCGCTACGGTGGACTCATCGCTGATCCGGCAGTGTTCCTGGCGGCGGCGGCAGCGCGTACCTCGCGCATCCGCCTTGGGCCGTGCATCTCCATTATAACCTTGCGTCATCCACTGCAGATTGCCGAGCAATACGCCATGGTGGACGTGATCTCGGGCGGCAGGTTGGAATTCGGGATTGGTTCAGGGAACACCGATTTGGACCATCGGGTCTTCGGCATACAGCGAGATGAAAGCCGCCCCCGGTTAGATGAGGCGTCCAAGGTCATTTTGAAGGCCTGGACCAATGAACGTTTCAGCCATGAAGGGAAATTCTGGCGCTTCGAAGAGATTACCCTGTACCCGAGGCCGGTACAGCAACCGCACCCGCCAATCTGGGTTGCCGGGACGTCACCGGCGACGTTGGGTTGGGCCGGGAGTCAGGGCTATGACATTATGACCGTTGCGCATCCGCACCCTCCAGATAATGTAAAGTTGGGAGTGGACGCCTGGCGTGAGGGATTGATTGCCGGAGGGTACGATCCGCCGTCACATCATTGTCAGCTTCACCTGCGGATCTATGTGGACGAAAACGCCAAGCGGGCCCATGATATAGCAACAGCCGCCATCACTCGGTACGACGACGTGTCACGGATTGGACGGAAGGAGCCCCTGCCGCCTGGTAAGGTTTACCCCTGGGAAGACATGCTGGCCTCCGGGCGGAACTGCTATGGCAACCCGGAGCAGTGTATGCAAATAATCAACAACACAATACGGAACTATACCTTTGACACTCTGACCACAACATTTAATTTCGGTGGAATTCCGCACGCCGACATTACGAAATCCATGCGTCTCTTCGCCAAGGAAGTGATGCCGGCCGTGCGGGAGTTAAAATGAGTCAGGCTTGAGCCTGTGAGGTAGTTGAGAAAGACAAGCTATGTCACAAGTGGTGATCGTTACGGGAGGCGCAGGGGGAATTGGTTCTGCTATTTGCACTGGGCTTGTGAGTGATGGCCACAGAGTTGTCATTGCCGATTTTGACGGCACGGCGGCCGAACGTCTTTCCAAGGATCTCGGAAGCGGGTCTTTGGCGGTCCAGGTGGATGTCAGCAATAAGAAAAGTGTGGAAGATATGATCAGTGAGGCGCGCAGCCGCTTTGGTAACATCGACGTCCTTCTCAATGGTGCTGGAATCATGCCGCGCCACCAAGTCAAAGACATTGCCGAGGACGAATGGGACCGCGTGTTAGGGATTAACCTCAAGGGAGTTTTCCTGTGCTCCCAGGCGGTCTCCGGCCAGATGGTTGAACGTAAGCAGGGGCGTATCCTGAGCATTGCTTCTGGTCGGGGAGTTGCAGGTGCAGCGGGCGCCGCGCACTATGCCGCCTCCAAAGCAGGTGTCATCGC
>JACZQL010000319.1 GCA_022545745.1 Deltaproteobacteria bacterium
AGGAAGTAGACGTTCGAGTCGCCAGTATGCCCACGGTCCACGGCGAGAACCTAGTCCTGAGGCTTTTGGACAAGCAGCGCCTGACTCTGGACATCAATGAGATCGGTCTTTATCCGGACACGCTCGATCGAGTAAAGGGCCTACTGAAACGGCCAAATGGGCTCATGCTTGTAACTGGGCCGACCGGTAGTGGTAAGACTGTGACGCTTTACACCGCTTTGAATATTCTCAACGAAGAAGGTCGAAATATCTCAACCGTTGAGGATCCTGTTGAAATTCGAGTTAAGGGAATTAACCAGGTACAGCAAAATGTGAAGCAGGGAATGACCTTTGCGCGTGCCTTGCGCTCTTTCCTCAGACAGGATCCTGATGTCATCATGGTCGGCGAAATCAGGGATCTTGAAACGGCAGAAATTGCCATGCGGGCAGCCCTCACGGGTCATTTGGTCTTGAGCACTCTCCATACCAACAGTGCCGCTGAGGCCATTACCAGACTGCTCGACATGGGCTTGGAACCTTACCTAATTAACTCATGTGTGAGTCTTTTTGTGGCCCAAAGATTGCTGAAGACCATATGTCCTAGATGCAAAGCAGAGGCAACTGCGACGGACTTGCAACGCGAGATACTCAGGGGTTGCGGCATCTCAGAAAATTTGCCGCTCTTCAGAGGTGAAGGCTGCAACGAATGTAACGGAACAGGCTACAAGGGGAGGGTACCGATCTATGAACTCATGCCCATGTGCAATGAAATCAGGGCATTAATATCGAAAAGCACGCCCGCCTTTGAGATTGAGAACAAGGCAAAAGAGCTTGGACTCATTACCCTTGAGAGTGAAGCATTCAAAAAGGTTCAAGAAGGAATTACCTCCCTGGACGAGTGTGTCAGGGTGGTTTTCTAAGTTGGCCGCATGGCGCAGAGCGTCTAATTAGAGACGAGTAACGAGGACTGAGTGGGGAGGGATGAGAGTCGAGGATAGAGGATCGAAGATAGCAACATGAAAGAGGAAAATTAACCGCAGATTTTCGCCGATTATCGCAGATACTTAACACCAAAGAGTATAGCGTCCATTTTTAAGCTATCAGCTCTCAGCCATCAGCTCCGGACTCATTGCTGCTAGCTGCACACAGTCTTTCTGCTCCTTTTCTCGGGTCAGTCCTCAGCACTCGCTACTCAGTACTGAGTCCGCATTGCGTCTTCGCGCGAGTTATGGGGGAGGGATCAGTCCTCGCCCCAACCCAGAACAAAGATGTGGGTAGTTTTGGGGAGGTCTTTTTTTGCTATCCTGAAGGTACTTCCCTTAATCGTTCTTACGGGGAGATTCCCTTGGGTGAATTCCTCCACGGCGCCTTCCCACCAGTAATGCATCGGAATGGCAATGCGGGGTTTGACCAGTTTGGTTATTTTATTAGCTTCTTCGGGGGTGACTGTGTATCTTCCCCCAGCTACGGGCACTAAGAGGATGTCAATTTTCCCCAGCATTTTAAGCTGTGCCGGAGTCAGAATATGCCCAAGATCACCCAAGTGGGCAATGCAGATGTCATCTACGCGGTAGACGAAAATGCTGTTTTTCCCCCTTTGAAGGCCATGGCTCTTGTCATGGTATGCGGGGACATTGTAAATGGCCACATCTTTTACGATCCTGTGGATCCTCCTCCAGTTATCCTGGAAGGTTAAACCCTCGAGAACCACCGGATCGCCCTTGGCCATCCAGACATTGCTGTGCGGTCCATGGTTGTGACTCGTGGTAACGACATGCTGCGGGAGAGTAGGCCAGGGCAAATCGTCCCTCAGGTGTGGGTCGGTTAAAATCCGAGTCCCTTTCGAAGAGGTGATCTGGAAGGTGGCGTGGCCGAACCATTGAATCGTCACGGGGTTGCCACCCCCCATGGCCACTCTCATGAGGGGTCTCTGGGTCACTTCGATCTCATGGCAATAACTCTCACCCTGGCTAGGAAGTAAGAGAGTTGCGGTCAAAAGCACGAGTATCTGGATCCATTTTCCGTTACGTTTTTGGATCATGGGTTATTCCTCTATGTGCTAAATGAGCCCCCAACTCCTGCGTTGCCACCATTCAAATCCCAGTAGTAGAAGAATGAGTGCCAGTATCCAGGGGGAGCTCCAAAGGGGGTTTTCTCTTCTCTCAACGATCTCAGAGGGGCTACGGCTTTTTAGTTTTGTTATGATCTCCCTCCAACTGTTGTCGCTCCATTGCGATACCGGTATGGAGTCCCCCTGGCTAATCTCTGCAATCCTGGTCAGCAGATCCACACGGGGCCTCCCGTCCTCTATCTCCGCATGGGCAAAGGAGACTACGAAATTTTTCTTGTCTTTACCCAGAATCTTTCCCGATAACTCACCCTCTGCGGCGAGCTCATAGGTCCCTTCCTGCGTTGGCGTGAACACTGCGGTATATTCTCCTTCGGTGGTGCTCGGTACCACCTCCAGTGGGATCTGTTCCCCGTCGGGACCGGTGACCCGAAGCTGAATGGCACCCTGCGGGGCAGGGGTAAAATCGTCTTGCAAGACCCTCACGAGAAACTCCACCTGTTCTCCTGGGCTTTTGGATCCTTCCATGGATACGATTTGCACCTGTTCGAACAAGGATTCCTGAGCGAGCCAGCGAACTGCCTGGCGGATCAGCCTCTGGTGAATTTGGGAGCTCTCCTGCTCCCCTACGGCGATGAAGTACCAACGCCACACGTCATCGCTCAAAAGGGCCAAGGTTCTTCCCTTACCGAATTTCTCTACGGTTAAAAGTGGCCATCCTCTGCTGGTGTTATCGCGTGCGGCCCATAGGAGGACTTCCCCTTTGGCTCCTACGACTCGGTTGAAAGTCGTCAGGGAGGGGACCTTATTCCACGCCTCTTCATTGGCTCGTGGGTCGGGGAAGATACGGGTGACGGGGTGGGCCTTTCCGGCTGAGGCTAAGCTGGCCTGCAGATTGGTATTCATTTGATAGCCTCCCTTGCCATCCAGCTCCACTGGAAGAAGCCCGTTGAGCGGACTATCAAAGTATCCCCCGCTGTCGAAGGAGCGAATCCCTCCCAACATGGCAAATCCCCCGCCCTTTTTGACGAAATCCCTGATTTTCTCCAGATAGGTAGCATTGAAGTACGAGCGGTGGGAGAAGTTGTCGAAGATGATTAGATCAAAATTCTTCAGCTCCTGTAAGATCTCATCGATAGGAAAGGGGATCAGGCTGAGTTGATTCTCGGGGACATCCACAGCATCGGTGGGAGTTCTGAGAAATACGAATGAAATAAGATCAATGAAGGGATCCTGCTTTAGGGCCAGGCGCAGGAATCGGTAGTTCCAGGAGGGGGAGCCGGAAAGACTCAGGACTCGAATCTTGTCCCGCTGCACATCGATTTTGAAATCCTTTTGATTGTTTTGAGTAATTTGCTCTCCTGCCTGGGAGGGAAGTTTCAGGCTGAAACTGTGGGGACCGATCTCCTTGGGTGTATAGGTCAGAGAAATCTGTTCCTTAAAGGGGTCACGATCGATGGTAATGGAACGAGTCGAGATAAGGTTTCTCCCCCGGGTAAAGTAGAGTGGGACCTCTTTTCCCTCGAGGCCGTATGCTTCCACGATGAAGTCCATTTTGATCTCTCTACCCCGAAAAGCGAATTCGGGTATACGCAGGTTGGCAATGCGTAAATCGGTAAAGCCCTCGACCTCCCCGATTAAGACAGTG
>JACZQL010000320.1 GCA_022545745.1 Deltaproteobacteria bacterium
CTCGCCGTCGAACGGGTGTATGCCCGTGTACGGTTATCATGAGATTCCTCCGAGCCGTTCACCAAGTAATAGCCCTATTGGACAGATGGCGGTTGATCGTGATGATGAGTCCGCAGGCAGGCGCGGCTACCACGCGGTTCGGATGTTCCACATCCCACCGTCGGGTAAGGTCGGGCGCAGAATGGAATTGACTTCTCTGAGATCGACTTGATCCGTCGGTTTGGGCGGGTCGGGGTGAGACAGCTTAAAGCGTTTCTCATTCAAAACATGCAGTTGGATGCCGAAGTCGACGTACTCGAAGGGGCCAACCCTTTCGTCCTTGCGAAGCATCATGAAGCCTTGCTGCATATTGTCGCTGAATTCAGTAAGGTACTCGGTAATCCCATCGTCCTGTCCCTCTTCGGGGTTCACGCGATCCTCCGGTGTGGTGAGCATCTCATAGGCCTCAGGGTTGTCGACTTCAAGGATCGAGTAGAAGGGGAGAATGGTCTTGAAGCCGGCCAGTCTCATGGTGTTGGAAAGGATCTCCCAATCGCCGTAATGTTTCGGAGGGGTACGGCCTGCATCGTCCGGTACCCCGAAACGTACGCCTGGGGTATCGAGGGCTGCGAACCCGTCATCGGCAAGGCGCTGTTTGACGAAGTGGAAGAACTCGCGACTATAGAGCTTGGAAAGGTTGTAGTCCTTGACATCGGGGAAGTCCATGTAGATGGCGTCGTAGGTCTCATTCACATGATTACGAAGGTATTGAAACGCATCGCCAAAGACGGTGCGTACGCGAGGATTGTGGAGGGAATGCTTATTCAGGGCGGTGAGGACAGGATGATTCTTTGCAAGTGCCACCAGGCGGTGATCGATGTCGACGTGTACGATGCTTTTGATTCCCTTGTGCTTGAGCAGTTCACGATGGATCAGGCCGTCACCGCCTCCCAAGACCAGGACGCGTTCGGGCACCTTGCCGTTGATAATGATGGGAACATGTGCGAACCACTCGTGATAGAGTTCCTCGTAGTTGGAAGCGAATTGAAAATCTCCGTTGAGAAAGAGGAAGTGGTTGTCCGGTATGAAGTCCTCTTCGTTGAACTTCGTCGAGTAGGCTTGAATGATACCATCGGTGAGGTCGGGGATATGGACGATGTCGATTTTTTGGTAGGGTGAGCTCTCACGAAATACGAACGGCATGTCGCGCATCGGATCGAACAGGTTGGCTAGGCTTAACGTTAACTCAGGAGCAAAATAGTATTTTTTCAGGAAAAACTGTTCAATCTGCGGACTGGAAAAATAGGCGAGGATTAGCACCGCGCCGAAGGCGGCGCTGCCCAATGTTTTCTGAGTTGCTCCCGGCGCTCGTGAGAGGAATCGGCGTAGAATGTAGATTGCCACCGTTAAGTTGAGACCGGCGATCATGAAACCGATGGTGTGTAACTCGATAAACGGAACCATATAGATAGGAAATAAAACACCCCCTGCCAAGGCTCCGATGTAATCCCAACCGAGCACACGGTTCGTCACGTTCCGTCCCGCCGCAGCCTCGTTGCCAAGATGGATGAGGAGTGGTAGCTCCATCCCCGTGAGGATACCGATCAAAAAAGTGAGCGTGAACGAAAATCCGAAGAAGACAAAGGTGCCTATGGTCTCGGTAGCCGGGGCGGCTTCAAGAAAGAAGTACAGGGTATGGGCGAAATTCAGCAGGATCACTGAGGAAGCACCGATCAGGCTGAGCATGATCTCGACCCGATAGAGGCGGCCCCAGTCCCGGGACTGGGACGGTGATCCGTAGAGGATCGCACCCACGCCCATGGCTGCGAGATAAATGCCGACCGTCAGGCTGTACCAGATCACCATGTTTCCAGCGATCAGGGACAAGGTTTGGGCGATGAGCAGCTCGTACAGGAGGCTGCAGGCGGAAAGAATGAGCGATATGATGTACACGACAACCACGGGGGCAGTTAACGAAGCGGCGGTCGATTGAGTTTGTTCCTTCACAATGAAGCTGCCTTCTCACGACGATCTTTACGGTCGGCTCATTGGCCCAGAAATCCTACCGCAAAATATTCGGATCGAGGTGGGTTAGAACAGAAGAGAATCCGGCCAAGGCACATGCAGGGCACGATCAAAGATCCCGTAAATGAATACCCAGGCCACGGTTGTTAGGCTGAGGGATGTGATCCAGTGCGACCCATAGAACTTTGAGTAAGCAAAAACCCATAGCGGCACGCCGATGGGAAAACTGACAAGCCAGATAGCGGCATATAAACCGATGAGCCAGGTCCAGATCTCCAGGTTGCCCCAGCGGGAGCTGGTCTCCAGCAGGGGTACTTCAAAAGACATTCCCTCGGCCTTGGCGGGTTCATGGAAAATACCCCAGAAGTCCATCCCTAACTGGCTTAAGGCTAAGATTAAACCTATTCCACCCAATAACAAAACGAGGATTGAGGCTCGAAGTGGCCAGTCCAGTGACGATCGCAGCGCCACAATGAAAACGCAGACAATGAACAGGGTAAAAAGGATTTTCTCCAATTTGGGCTTTGACTCTTTCTCCATGGTCGGCTCACGCTGGCTTAACAGCGGCCGCTGCTTTTTGCCTCCTCGCCTGACGTTCTTTTATGAACGGAAAGAGTAAGGAAGCGAGGATCAAGCAGAGAATGATGATAACTGTCGGTCGCAGTAGCCACGACAGACCGAAACGCGCGTACGAGAGCCAAAGGTACCTCTCCATCTTGTTCCCCAAGACTACACCCAGAAGCAGAGGAGGTCGGGGCCATCCATGTCTCCTCATCATGAATCCTAGGAAGGAAAAGAAAAATAAGGCCACAAGATCGTAGGCGCTAAAATTAGCTGCGAAAGCCCCAACGAATACGAACACGGCAACCAGGGGAACGATGGTGTTAAAGGGTAGAAAACAGGCTTTAGCCAGGGGCTTGGTAAGGGCCATGCATATGGCCACCGCAATGATGTTTGCCAGGACCAACGTCCAAATGACGGCAAAGGTAAGATTCAGTTGAGTGGTGAGCATCGCTGGTCCCGGTTTTATCCCCACGGTGATAAATGCAATCAGGATCAGGGCCGTGGAGGTGCCCCCGGGTATGCCAAAGGCCAGGGTGGGGATATAACTTCCCGCTTCCTTGGCATTATTCGATGACTCAGGGGCAATGACCCCTCGGATATCACCTTTACCAAAATTCTCCGTGTTTTTTTCTGTCTGAGCGGCATGGGCATAAGCAAACCAGTCGGCAACCGAGCTTCCGAGCCCCGGGAGAAATCCCACCCAGGCGCCAACAATCGCACACCTGATCACAAGCCACCAATTGTGGAACACATCCCGGATCCCTTGTCCGAATCCTTCACCCAACTCTGTATCCTTAGCGATACTCGTTTTCTGGGTGGCCAGGGCGATCACTTCAGGAACGCCAAACATGCCAAGGGCAACAATGATCAGGCTAATACCGGTCCACAAATAGGCCGAATCAAAGGCGAAACGTTCGACTCCCGACTTGGGATCCGCTCCTATAGTAGCGATAAGCACGCCCAAAATAGCCGCCGTTAGACCCTTAACGGGGGCATTTCCGCTCAAAACAGCTACCATTGTGAGGCCCCAGAGAGTCAACACGAAAAACTCGGGAGAGCCAAAGGCAAGGACCAAGGGACGTAAGATTGGCAGGGAGGCAATGAGAATCAGAGGCCCAATAAAAC
>JACZQL010000321.1 GCA_022545745.1 Deltaproteobacteria bacterium
CGGAAAAGCCATGCCATACAAGGTCCATGGCCATGGCGTGGAACCTTTGCCCCAAACGAACAATATTCCGGCTGTAAGCCTCCGCATGTCCGCCGACGCCGTGAACTAAAATCAAAGGCTCACCTTCGCCGGCTTCAATAACTCGCGTCTTGAATTCCTTGCCGTAATAACGGACCTGACTCCCCATCAGATCTACCCAAATGGTTGACATAGTGAACTCCTTCCCTTTCCAATCCCTATTGCAGGTGAGCATAGTTTCATAATGATTTGGAAGTCAAACCATATCATTATTTCTCAACGATTGGATAGGACCTTCGAAAGTCCTTTTTCAAGTCCATTTCAGATGACAAAGAGCTAAAGCGTTTGTCGGGGAAGGTCGTCGATGGTTGACAGAATGACCTAAGAAATGGATACTCTCATTGCAAAGATTTCACCGCGGAAAACAAAAAATGATCTATGATTAAACATGCATGTTCCATCCTAGCGACTAGCCTCAGACGCCTGAGCTTTCCCCTTTTACTGATCTTCACCATTCAAATGGTCGGCTGCGGGTCAGATCCGGCAGTTTACGACCGGGACACGGGTTCCTTCCGGTTCAATTGGAGAAAACAGAAAGACGTAACCAAGGAGCGCAGGGAAAAATTCGAGCGCCAATCGGACCACAACCTCCGCCTCCTGGAGGTGAAGTTGCAAGATACAGTGATCCTGAAGGCATTGCGCATCGCCAACAATCGCTACCGCGGCATTTCCAATGAACAGATCCAGGCACTGGACAAAACCTGGATTAACTCCGGCGACGAGATTGTAGCAAAGATGACCGACTTTCAGTGCAATGAATCGTTAAGGATGTTTCAAGCCGGTTATGCGGGATTCGCGGAGATCTTTATAACTGAAATGAACGGGTTGAACGTCTGCGTGACGAACAAGACCACCGACTATTACCAAGCGGATGAGGAGTGGTGGATACGTACGATCAAGCAAGGAAAATCGTGGCGACAGTCAAATTTGGAGTTCGACGAGAGTGCCGGAGTTTTCGCTGTGCCTCTTTACATCCCCGTCCGTGACCCGGCCAACGGCAATCTGCTCGGGGCAGCGAAGGCTGTCGTTCTCGAATCAAAGCCCTGAATTCAAGAGCGACCAGGCGCTAGATCAGACCTATAAAGGAGCATGGAGACCCAAAATGAGCGAACGTGAAAATGTCCGGACGAGATCTCGTGAGCCTGAAGCCTTAGAAACAGAATACGACCGAACGGTTCGTGAACGTGAGATTCGAAATCAAAAGCTAGCCGACGGTAAGGTCATCATCAAGGGGGCAGAGATTCCTTGGGAGTTAAACCGCCAAGGCCGTATTAAATGGCTTATAAAGACGCATAATACAGATGACCTGGCGGCTCCTGGCTGGCTGGTCTTTCAGCAATTGATCCACCAGCATTCAGGGATGCACCGCCATCAAGGGGGTACCTTTATATACGTACTAGAGGGCAAGGGTTACAGCACCGTGAACGGTGTACGCCATGATTGGGAGGCCGGAGACCTGGCCATTCTACCGATGGTGCCCGGCGGTGTCGCCCACCAGCATTTCAATCTCGATCCAGCTGTCCCGGCCCTATGGATGAGAGTCGGTTACCAGCCGCACAAGGACCTCGTGGTCGCAAATTGGATCGAACAACTCGAGGTGAATCCGGAATGGGCTGAGAAAAAGAACCTCAAAGACCTGACAGTTGCCCCGCTTGTCAATCATGCGAGGACCACAAACATCGACGACTCCGCGCGTGGGAACACCCTCTTCGACGCCTTGTTACGAACGCGCGATGAACAACGGGAACAGTTGAAGCATGCTCGAACCATAGTCCAGGGAAAATCGCTGAAATCGGAAATCAATCCAATGGGTCACTTCCGCTGGTATACCCATCCCCACATAAAAGATTTGGGATCCCGCGCACTGACCCTGTACGTGCAGGAAATCCCCCCCTCGAGCCGGTCCGGCAAACAGCTCCTACAGGGCGGCCGGTTCCATTATGTCCTGGAAGGCAAAGGGAGAACCATCATTGACGATACCCGTCACGACTGGGAGAAGGGCGATGTCATTCTCCTGCCCATCAAATCCCACGGGGTAATTCACCAGCACTTTAATGTTGACTCCAACCACCCTGCCAAGTTGCTGGTGGCCGAGCCTAACTGGGTGGACGTTTGGGGCGTTGACATAGGATCAGGGTTCGAGATGTTGGAACCGGCCCCAGAGTATCGATCGTAACCCCTGAATCAGCCAGGTTTCGGTTAAGGGGCTGGGGTCTTGTCACCCAATTATTAACTAAGGTTTTTTTGCAACCATTGGCAGGTCTTGAGAAAGGCTTGTTCTGCCGCCCTTCGATCCGGTTCCCTCTTGGACCCAGGAATATTTAAGAACCCATGGCCAGCGTCTTTGACCTCTGGCGGTACCGTATAACGCACATTAGTCTACATCACGAGATAATTCGATCAGGTTACCGCTAGGATCAAAGAAATAGACGGAATATCCAGGACCCTTACCATGGGGGCGTATTCCGTCCGTCTTGATACCCTTGGCCTCGAGCTCCTTCACCAGGGCCTCCGGCTCGTCTGGTCCCTCAATGTCAAAGGTATGGTGCGGGACACCTGAAGCCTGCTTTTGCGAGGCATCGAACAGTCCGAGCCCTGCACCACCTAGCTGCAAGCGAGCAACGTCCACTCCCCTAACGGTATGCTTCGTGCGCAACTCGGCACCGAGGACGTCTTGGTAGAATTTGACCATTTCGTCCAGATTGTCTGCGTGAAAATTCCAAGACCGCAAGCTCAGTACCTTCATATCTCTACCTCCTTTGTACTTTCTTCACGTGCCTTCTATTGTCCTTATCAAATCCGCTGACACCACTGCAAGACAGAATTTTCGCTGCTTTGGGTATGTACAAAACGACACGGCCTGCTCAGTAAGCGATAATTATGCGAATAATTGGCCAAAAATAGCACTCTGAGCAGAGGTTTTTTTACCCAAGATCGCGGGGTTACGGCTTGGCACCCCTTTTGCTCTAATTTCCCCCTGAGCACGACCATGTGGCACCAGTCTAAGTCCGCTAAAATGAAAAAGAAAATCCTGATTGTGGAGGACAATCTGGACCTGACCTATATCCTCCTGCGACTGGTGGAGAATGCAGGTTACGACTCTATTTTGGCAGTAAACGGCAAGGAGGCTGTGGAGATGGCCGATTCCCAGATGCCGGACCTTATCCTCATGGATATTATGATGCCCGAGATGAATGGATTTGAGGCGACCCGTCTGATTCGGGAAAACCCAAAGACACGCTGTATACCGATCATTGCCGTGACTGCCATGAGCAGCGCCAAGGACAGGGAAGAGTGTCTCAAATGTGGCTGTAGCGATTATATGTCCAAACCCTTTACACCCTCTCAACTGGCTGCAACCATCAAAAAACACCTAATGGCGTCTTAACCCCGATCCGACATTAATCGGTCCGAGAAATCATCGCCAGCAAGTCCCGTACGATGCGCTATGGGCCAAGCTCATTACTCCTCGGTCGAGATGAGATCCTACGGGACAAGCATCAGATGGCCCTTCAGAGCTGTCTGTACCATGGTTCGATAACTCACCTGAAGTGGTGTTACGGACTAGCGATCCAAATGTCTGTGACCGTTACAACGTCTGGCCGAGGATAGCA
>JACZQL010000322.1 GCA_022545745.1 Deltaproteobacteria bacterium
CTCAGGTCCCGAGGTGGGCAATTTTGTCTTCACGCCCCAAGGGGTTGACCATGGCGCCGGGCGAGGATACACGAAGAAGGAGAAAAACCGGCCACCGGACCTTTCCAATCGTGGGCTTTCGATCCCAGCCTACACGTTGAAGCCCCTGAAGGGGACGCCAATAGCGTTCAGGTCTGCTAAACCCTTTATGGCGTAGTTCAAATATCAATCCTGAAATGGAGTCTGACGGATGAACAGTAAATATGGAAGTCTCTTTCCCACTGGCAGGCTGATTGACGGGAAGCCGCGGAGCATTCTGTTTGATGCTACCAAGTGCATAGGCTGTCGACAGTGTGTCCATGCCTGCAAGGATTGGAACGACCACCCGCGAACGAGCGTTTACGAAATGTCGAGTACCAATTGGATCACCATGCAGCCACCCGTGCTGGACGGTCAGTCGCCCATCTGGGCAAGGAACAGTTGCATGCACTGTGAGTTCCCCAGTTGCGCCGCGGTCTGTCCGGTGGAGGCCATTACCAAGTACGAAGAGGGACCCGTGGTGATCGACCAGGAGGTTTGCATCGGTTGCGAATACTGCATCTACGCCTGTCCTTGGGGTGCCCTGTCGGAGAATGATATTACCAGTGTCATCTCAAAAGACGGGACTTCCAGCAAAGCTAGCAAATGCACCATGTGTAGTGATCGGATCCAAGAGGATAAAAACCCTTTTTGTGTAGAGGCCTGTCCGGTTGATGCCCTGGACTTTGGCCTTAGGGAGGATATGACCACGAAGGCGACCAATCGCGCAAAAGAAGTGGGAGGTTATCTCTACGGTGACAAAGAGGCCGGGGGAACCCAGGTGTTGTATGTTCTCAAGGAGAAGAAAGAAGACTATGGGACCCGACCTATCGGAGACGGGAAATATCCGAAGCATAGAATTCCTCTGGGTCTCATGATCAAGGATCTATTCACGCCGCGTTGCGGTGTGAAGGGGAAGATGAGGGCGCTGTACCTTGCGATCATTCACCCAGGCCGGCTTGTTTATCGTTACTGGCCATGGAAAACGGTTGCTTAGGAGGATCTGTGATGTTGTTGAATGGTGAACTATTCCCTCGTGAACGTAAGACGGCATTGCCCGGTGGATATATGGGCAAGATCCTACGCGCGGACCTAAGCTCAGGGACCATGAAGGATGAAAACCTGCCGGAAGAGCCAGTGCTCAGGAAGCTCCTTGGCGGACAGGCCCTGGCCCTATATATGCTGCTCCATGAACTCCCCCTCGATGCAAAGCCGTTGGGTCCTGAAAGCAAAATGGTGCTGATGACAGGGCCCATCACGGGTACCGGCCTGACTCCAGGGGGGACCAAGGTAACAGCCATCTTCCTCAGTCCGCTGACGGGACATACCTTAGGTCGGGGCGCCGCCAGTGGTTTCTGGGCGGTTTATCTGAAGGCTGCGGGCTATGATGGGGTCATTGTTGAAGGGGTTGCCCCGAGGCCGACTTACCTTTTCATTAATGATGGAAAACCCGAACTCCGGGATGCAAGCCGAGTGTGGGGAAAGGGCACGAGGGATACGGAGGATCTCCTGAGGGAGGAGGTTGGAATTAAGGATGCCAGGGTCCTCTGCATTGGCCCCGCAGGGGAGAACCTCAACGTCGCGGCGATGCTGAGCAACGACTACAATCACAGTGCATCCCACAGCGGCGGGGCTATTTTTGGCTCCAAGAAACTCAAGGCCATCGTGGTGAGCGGGACAAGGAGACCGCCCATCCATAATAAGGGGAAGCTCATTGAGGCGGGGCTTCGGTGGCGTAAAGTCCTCAGAAAAAATTCCGGGGTAATGGACTCGGCAGGTCACGCGGTGCAATTGGAGGCAGTACCCAATTTGAACTATCGAAGCACCCTCATCACAGATCACGCGCGCGGGTTTGATAAGAACCGCGTCACTTTACGACCGTGCTTTCAGTGCCAGGCCTGTTGCCCCGTGGATGTTGAGCTCAGAGACGGCTCCCATCCAGGGGTTGTGGGACACTTCAACGCAGGAAGCGAGTGGATGGACTCCTTCTTCAACCTGGGTGTCAAAGGCAGCGATGCCCTTTACCTGGCTGAGAAAATCAATGACGTCGGGATTGAGTGCAGTCATTTTTCGTGCGGAGTTGCTGTGGCCTTCGAGGCCTGGGAGAAAGGACTCCTGGGGCCGGATCAAACCGATGGACTTCGCTTTGAGTGGGGCGACGTTGAGACCATATCACGGTTGTTAGATATGGCTGCTCATCGCGAGGGCCGCTGGGGAAATCTTTTTGCTGACGGACCGACCCATGTGGCTGATGCCATTGGGGGTGACGCCCACCAATGGGTGGTGCACACGAAAAAAGGGACGCCCGCACTGCATGATTGGCGGCCTCACTTTGGACAAATGCTACGCGAGATTGTGGCCAGTGGGGGAATGAAGCCGCAAGGCGGAGGGTCCGTCAAGCCATCTCCTGATCTTCGATATCGTGAAAAATGGGGTCCCCTGGACCGGGATGATCCCACAGGGTGGCCCTGGTCTCAGGTCTTATCCGAATGGCATCGTCAGTTCACCGGTCTGATCGGCGGTTGCTGGTTCGCCGTGAGCCATGCCAAACCTGACGCCCTAAACAGTGTGGTGGATTCCCTAAACGCCACAACGGGGTGGGATTTTAGCTTGGATGAGGGGCTCGATGCGGGGTTGAGGAGCGTGGTCCTACAATCCATCTTTGCGCTGCAGAGGGGTTGGAGTGCTGAGGAAGACTGGAAGGAGGTGGGGCCTAGATTCCTCGAGCCGGTTCCTGACGGAAAGTACAAGGGGTTTACCATCGCCAAGTGGCTTCCGGCCATGGTTGAGGAATATTACAGCCTTTCGGGAAGACATCCAAAAACGGGTCGGCCCTATATGGATACCCTTGCCAAATTGGGACTGGAAGAATTTAAAGAGTGGGGTCAGCTGGATTAACTAGGGTAAATAGCCTTTCTCTTGGTAATACTTCTTTGCCCCAGGGTGCAGCGGTATCGTCAGAGGGCCCCCCTCTCCTCCTCGGCAGAACTCTTCCATGGTCATGCCCCGCTTATCGAGGTGATCAACCGGGATCTTCGTGCACTCCAGATCAACCGCCTTCGCCATGGCGTAAGCGATTTGACTTGGCAACTGCGGGTGGCAAAAGAGTAGCCAGCCACTGAAATCCAGGGTTGGGACTTCCCCATCCAGCTCCGGCAAATGCGTCGGGCTCAGTGGTGCCCGTGGCAGACCGAATTTCTCCATCCGATCTAAGACTTTATCACTGAGGGGTAAGAACCTCATTCCGGAGTTAAGTGCTCTGGAACCCCAGTTTTTTACCCCCTCGTCAAAGACCGCATTGGCACGACCTTCATTAATATGATCGGCGCGTTCCGGCGAACCGGGACTGCTGACTCGGAGAATCTTTCCTCCCCACTTTTCGATGTCGGACAGGCTAAAGCCGTGCGCTTTGAGGATCTCTTCAACCGCGAGCACGGTTCCCCGGTATTTTCCTAGCTTGCGGGTGGATACGATAAGGGGATATCTTCTTTCCTTGATCTCTTCGAGAGAATTAATTCCCGTATCCTTGTGCACTGCGAAGACCAACCGATCCCACGAAGGAAAGACCCCGATAGCCCTGAGGGGGATCTTTTTCTTGTAAAAG
>JACZQL010000323.1 GCA_022545745.1 Deltaproteobacteria bacterium
GAGGACGGCGCACCAGAGACAGCAAGATCATGCCTCAGATCAAAAGACCCCTGAAGCGATCACAGCCCGCCATGGACGCCTGGCAGCTTAAGCGTGCCATCCAGAAGGGCTTTCGCGGCCTCGTAGTGCCAATTCGTACGGGTGCTCGTCTCGTACCGGACGAAGGTCAGGCCCGCGCGATTTGGTCTCGTAGCCGAGTTGAAGACCACAATTCGTGGCCCCCGATAATGATCTGTCAGCCGCGCGAAGTGCGGCAAGTAGTCTTTGCCCCCGAGAAAGACCAACAGCTCTGAGCTGCCGCCATCAATCATGGACCAATCATGAAATACATCAGCGCGACGTCTGCGAAACGCGGAACTAGCGCTCCCAGAGAAGGTGATATTGTAGTCAGGCGTCAGGAAGGTGGCAGGGATCAAACCCCATCCTGCCGAGAGGATGAAGAGGTTGGCGGCTCCCAAACGCCCTTCCAAGCTTCGGTAGACATCGTTTGCGTAGAGCCGATAGGCCGGTAGCAGCCCAAGAGGATTCGCACCCGGGGCAGCGTTGTACGATAGCAGCCGTTCTCGCCAGGTGTGTCCGTCGTCACTCAAGTCGTCGGGGCGCGCAGTAAATCTTTGGCATTGTATATCGAAAGAGGACTCCGTCCAGCTTAGCAAACAGGCGGCGGAACTACGTTGCCGCTCAGACCATCCTACATCGACACCCAGGACGGCGCCTTCTAAAGGCAAAACTGGAGGAGATCGAAACCATGGAGAGGAAAGAGCGTATTGACCTTAAAGCATTACCGGACGATCCAATGTCCACCGAAGTGGATCGGGAATATATTCTCCGCACCTACGAACTTGCCCGAAGCGCGGTTGTCAATGGTAACCACCCGTTTGGTGCTCTGCTGGTTTATAAGGAAAAGATTATCATTGAGTTTGAGCATTCCGCGGTTACCACCAGGGATTTGACAAAACACGCAGAAACGGGTCTGGTGGCGGTGGCAACACAACAATTTTCTCGCCAAATCCTTTCAGAGAGCACACTCTACACCAGTACCGAGTGCTGTATCATGTGTTGCGGGGCGGTACACTGGGCAGGCATTCCCAAAATCGTCTTTGGTACAACTGCAAGTCAGGCTCGCAACGTGGTTGGCAGAGAGTATGAGGGAATTCCCTGCAAAGAAGTATTTCAACGGATCAACCCAACTGTGACAGTGGTGGGCCCGTTGATGGAAGAAGAGGGTTTGAAGGTTCATTTACTTAGATCGACCTGATTACGCGACTTCGAGCCACTCCTCGTGCACATCCACCCAAAGGCTTTCGTTAGCCTCCCGCCCAAACACCTCCTTGAGAGCAAACACCACCGTGTAAAGCGGAGGATAGAGGCCTCGATGATCCACCGGGTTGTTGATCACACCATGGACAGCGGTCACCACCCCGGTCTTACCCCTGACGTAGTGCGGTGTCCTGGGATTTCCCGATGGATTTTCTCGTTTAACCACCACCCGATCGCCAACACGAAATCTACTGGGCGAAGCTTCCACGGCCATATTTATTCGCCCCTGGCTCTGGGAGTTGACTGATCCTCATCCCCTTTGGCATCCTGGCGGGCCGGATTAAGCGGCTCCCCCGCACCGATAAGGCTATCCACGGTCACCAGTTGGGCTAGCTCTTCCTCCGTCATCCCCTCTGTGTCTTTGGGCCTTCGCGGAAGAATCATGTATCGAACATCAGAGGTACTATCATGTACTCTTAGCTCCATCTCGGGAGAAATCTTAAGCCCAAACATCTCTTCAAGCGTCCCCCTTGGGTTCTCAATGATTCTCTTTTTATAGATATCGTGCTTATACCACCACGGAGTATCTCCCAAAAGGTCATAGGGATAACAGGAGCACAAGGTGCAAACAATTACGTTATGAACCGAGTCGGTGTTTTCTACCACTCCCAATTTACCTAGGCGACCTTGATGGATCCCGATCTCTCTAAGTGCCTCCCTTCCTTTTTCCAACAGTTCTGCCTTGAAGGTTGGGTCCACCCATGCCTTAGCGACGATTATGCCTCCATTCCAAACACTCGGCACCGATAGGGCCTCTCGCTTTTTTTTCAGCTCACCCTCGTCCACCAAGCCTCTTTGAATCAGCGCATAGGTGAACGCATCCAAGAGCATCTGGTAGTCCTGAATATCTTGCTCCAACTTCTCTATGCGCTCTTCCAGGCTTCCTGGGTGCTCTTTCTTGACGAAGCGAAAAAACTCGTCATAGTCACCCCGCTCCTTCCTGTTGTCTTCTATCACCATATTCAGGCCTTTGATCGAACCTGACGCTACCAAGCTAATTCCCTTGACGTAGTCATCGAGACCATCTTCAAGTTCTCTGATGCGAGCTACGGTACCTTTTTGTGATTTTTCCGGATTTTTAGTAGGCTCGCTCTTGGATCTCAGAAAGAAGTGAGCCTTGAGTATATCATAGAGGCTAATCACTCCCTTCCTCGTCAGGTAAAAGATACGAGGCTCAAAGCGCTTGGTCCTGTAGTATTCCAAGTCCTCTTCCACGGCTCTCAGGTGAGCCTCGTAGTCATGCATATCCGACTTGACTCCTTCGACATGTTCATGCATGGAAATGCCTCCCTTCTTAGCAGCTCAACTCCTGAATCACCTTGATCCACTGCATCTTTTTGATACCACCAATGATTCAAACCAGTCGGTAAAAATCTGCCTCCAAACAGCGAAAGCCAAACATACAGTCATAACCTTGTCAAGCATCCTCTCCGACCAGCTTATTGACATGCCTTTTAGACTTTAGTAGTCGAACCCAAAAGGATATGAAGAGGGTATGGGGCGATTTGGACCAACGTTAGTGGATTTGATCTTCAGTCAAATAAGCAGAAATCATGAAGGAGGAGTCAATACATGCAGGATGAATCTAGAGAGGCCTTTAAGAAAATATCCCTCGGTGCCGAGAATAGTGCTTACGAAGCCATCGCCAACCTGGACCCAGAGTACTTCGAGCATCTGAAGGGTCTATATGTAGATGGTACCTTCGGCCGGGAAGGTGCCCTGCCACGGAAGACGAAGGAGCTGATTATGGTGGCAATCACCTGTGCAATGGTTCGCCCGAGGGGGGTTCGGGTGCATAGTGAAAGGGCGTTAAACCTAGGCGCAAGTCCACGGGAGGTGCTTGAGGCCATGGAGGTTGCGGCCATTCCAGGCGGGATGCCCGGATTATGGATGGGGGTCGAAACACTTCAGGATATCGTCAATAAAAAAGGACTGGAATTTAAATGACCGAGAGAAAACCAGGGCCTTTGGAGGGAATCCGGGTACTGGACCTGACGCGGGTCTTGGCTGGTCCCTACTGCACCATGTTCCTGGGCGACCTGGGCGCCGAGGTCGTCAAGGTGGAGCAGCCGGAGGTGGGTGATGACACCCGCGGTTGGGGTCCCCCGTTTGCGGGAGACGAGAGCGCTTATTTTCTATGTGTGAACCGCAACAAGAGAAGCCTCACGGTCGATCTAAAATCCGCCCAGGGAGTTGAACTGTTGCGTCGTCTAGCGAAGGTCGCAGATGTGCTGGTTGAAAACTTTCGGCCGGGTACGATGGAACGATTGGGTTTAAGCGAAACAGAGTTGCGCTCGGCTAATCCCAATCTCATCTATGCATCCCTTTCCGGATTTGGTT
>JACZQL010000324.1 GCA_022545745.1 Deltaproteobacteria bacterium
ACGGATAAAGGGTCGAACATGCAGGATCCCATCGATCCGGAATCGAACCCCCAGGCTGTCACTCTCGGGTTCGATATGGATATCCGTGGCCTCTTCCTTGATGGCCCGGTTCATCAAGGAATCCACCAACCGAATCACCTGCGACCCGACATTTCCTTCTTCTGCTTTCTCCTCAGTGTAGTCTAGTTTCTCTTCTTTTTTATGCTGAGCAGGAGTCCCCTCGCCTGCCGCTTCGTAGTACATCTGAATAGCCACAACGATCTTGGATTCGGGGGCATAACGGGTATCGATGTACAGCCTGGTCTTAAACTGAAGTTCGTCGAGGATCGCAAGCTCAAAGGGATTGGACATGGCGACGGTAAGCCGATCTTTCGAAAGTGAAACGGGTATCAGTTTGTTATCCAAAGCAAACTGACGGGTCACTTTTTTAAGGGCCAGCGGGTCAATGCGTAGTCGGGTAAGGTCTACTGACGCAATCCCTGCATCCTGAGCCTGTAGGGACTGTGTGGTCTCGGCACTGATACCATAGAGCTCGTGGAGCAGGTCGGTGAGGTGTTTGCCCGATTGTTCCTGTTCATGGATTGCCAAGGTAAGTTGTTCGTCCGTGATCAGCCCTGCCTCAACTGCGAGCTGTCCAACTCTGCCCTCACCTGAAAAGGCGAAGGAGGGACTATTCGGCTTGGACCCAGCGGGCTTAACGGATGGCTTAGCCAAGGTAAACTCCCGGCCATCGCCTTCACCGGGTTGACTCCATTCCCTTGAGGTATCTCTATCGAGGGACTCTTCTCTAATAGCCATAGTTAGATGAATCCGTTTGACACACCTATAAGTTGTTGATTATACTAGTGATCGTAACTGAAAGCAATTATAATCGGGTTATATAACAGGCCTGCTTATTTTAACTTCGCAAATAACGTTTTACCCATCCTCAGAACCATTTTACCATTGGCCTTTGAGTTCTGAACATTCGACCAAGGTGTAAGATATGACTCCGCGCGCATCATCAAGGGAGCATTTCAATCTTCGCCTTATTATAGTCATCCCCCTGATCTTCGTTCTCGTATCTCTCAGCGTCGGCCTTCTGGCCATGACGCTGACTCAAAGAAGTCTTATCTCAACGGATCCCAGCTCCAGCTCGCTCCTCGCGCTCCGCCTGTGGATTGTGGGGTCATCCCTGCTGGCAGGCCTCCTCGGTGCCCTCTTGGCCTACGGGATTATCAGGCCAGTGAGGAGGGCCATCTCGGACGCGCTGAAAATGATCCGATTTGTAGAGGCCAATCCTCCACCCATTGAAGCGGCCAATGAATTGAGGGCCCTATCGATTCTATTCGATCAGGCCTACCTCTCTTTTATTGAGCTCGTTCAAGCCCGAGAGATACTCGACGGTATCAACGAGGGAATTGTGGCCGTTGACTCTGAGGGTAAAATCGCAGGGATGAACTTGAGCGCTCAGGAAACGTTAGAAGTCACCCTCGCCGACGCGCGTAACAAGAGCCTCAGTGAGTTACTGGGCTCAACCCCCGACAATGGCATCCTTTTTCGCCTAGTTCAAAGCACCCTAAAGGAGGAAGAGGAAAGGGTCCATAATCAGGTCCCCGTTCATTGTCCCTCGGGTAGGGAGCTCCTTCTTTCCGTCAAGGTCTCTCCCTTAAAGATCAAGAGCGATCACGGAGGACTTCTCGGGGCCATTTTCACTTTTACCGAGCAACAGCACAGCTCACCGGAGCTACCCGAGATCATCGGCAGGAGCAAACAGTTCAGCGAAGTTCTGAATCTGGTGGCCAAGGTGGCCCCTACCGGCTCCACTATCCTCCTCACAGGAGAAAGCGGCACAGGAAAGGAGCTGATCGCCTGTGCCATCCATCGCCTGAGCACACGCGCCGACAAGCCGATCATCAAGCTCAATTGCGCAGCCATACCCGAAGGTCTCTTGGAAAGCGAACTCTTCGGCCATGAAAAGGGCGCCTTCACTGGGGCCATCGGTAAGAAAGCGGGAAAGTTTGAAGTGGCAAACGAGGGAACCCTTTTTCTTGACGAGGTTGGAGACATGAGCCCTGCAACTCAGGTTAAATTTCTTCGGGTGCTACAGGAAAAGGAATTCATGCCGGTGGGCGGCAATCAGGTAAAGAACGTTGATGTGAGGATTATTGCTGCCACGAATAAGGAACTGCAGGTAGAGATGCAACAGGGAAGATTTCGCGAGGATCTTTTCTATCGTTTGAACGTGATCACCATCGGCATTCCCCCGTTGAGGGAAAGAAAGTCCGACGTCATTGTCTTAGCGGATCACTTCTTGGAGGAGGCCGCCAAGAGAGGCAACCATCAGAAAAAATCCCTGTCACGGAGTGCATTGGATCGTCTCCTGGCCTATTCTTGGCCAGGCAATATTAGGGAACTGGAGAACGCCATAGAAAGGGCTTCCCTTCTCTCTGATGGTTTGGTCATTCAACCCGAGGACCTTCCCATTAGTTCAAATTCCTCTCAGGCTCACGCTGATGAGTCGCAAAGGGGCTGGCTAACAAAGAGGGCCTCTTTGAATGAAATGCTTGCAGCATTCGAGAAGGAGCTGATCATCCGCGCACTTAAAAAGGGCGGAGGGATCCAGGTGGAAGCTGCAAAGATCCTGGGCCTGAGCCACAAAAACCTTTGGCACAAGATCAAAAAGCACAACATTGAACCAAACAAAGTGAACAATAATGACTAGTTCCGTCCAAAATTTCGAGACTCACACCTGAAAATCTAGCATTTGTAGACTCAGTTTGGCACTTCCTACCCCCTCACTCCGTCCCCATCGCCGATATAAGCTATTGATATCGTTAACCCTTCCCACAGGTGCCGAAGACTATGTCCAGCTAGGAAAACTCTTTGGCACGGGGGTTGCATCTTAATTGCCAAAAAACAGGCCCAGGAGATACAAAAATGAACATCAAAACTGGATCTGCGGGTGCAAAATTGGCCCCAAGGTATCGATCTTTGCTCCTGACGAACAAAGCCTTCACGCTTGTCGAGGTCATCGTCATTCTTGCCGTGATCTCGATCCTTGTTGCGATCGTAACCCCTACCGTCCTCAAGTACATTGCCGAGGCGCAACAGAGTCGGACCGAGGAAGATGTGAGATCCATTAGTGTGGTACTCAATGATCTGATCAAGGACACCGGGCAGTATCCGGGGAGTAAGCTACCCATTGTGGCTACTGTCCAAACAACGTTTCTCTGTAGCACTGGGACAAAGTTGGGCGGTTCTTGGGGCGATGACACGACTTGTGCCGACCTCAACATGCATTTAATTGAAAACGATCCTAGTCAGGATGGCACCACTGGTGGTACGGGAGATTATCGCACTACTGGAAGACGTAAATATAAGGGACCCTATGTTCAAGTCATCAATGAAGACCCGTGGGGGAACGCCTATCAGATCAATGCCGCATCCCTAATTGGAGGAAACACGAGCCCCACCTGGATCATTTCCGCCGGACCCAACGGGACCTTTGATACGGCACCCACGGCCACGGCCAGATCGTGGCCGAACTGGACGTGAACCCGGACCTCTGGTTTTTTCAATGCCATTTCGAGAAGGACCCGATCATGCCGGGGTGCTTGGGGCTCGATGCGCTTTGGCAGCTTGTCGGATTTTTCCTCGGCTGGCTCGGGTCACCCG
>JACZQL010000002.1 GCA_022545745.1 Deltaproteobacteria bacterium
GCCCATCTGGCGGTGGTCGCGCTCGAGCTCCTCGTGCGAATCCCAGTTACGCCGCGGGAAACCGTTGTCGGCCCCGCTCCAGACCTGCACGAACCGCACGCCCCGCTCGACCAGCCGCCGGGCGGAGAGGCAGATTTGCCCGAAGGATTTCCTATTCCTCTCCATCCACATAGACGTGCCAACCAGGATAAAAAGAATCTGCCAAGACCAGGACCCCTGGGCTATTGAGCGAAGCCCGGATTCTGACTTGATGATTGGTATAACTTATGATCTCTGCGTTAGCTTGGATATTCTTCTTTGCGGGGACTGATAAAGGGCCGGCGAGAATAACCTCGTTCAGAGGATCAAATTCCTCGCTCGAGAGTCGCTCCAGGGTTTTTCTCGGGTCTCTCTCCGCGATAACTTTGGAGGCAATATAGGCCCTGGGAGTGATACGATCGATTCTATAGAGCCAGGAGGGGTGCTCGGGAAAGTGGCGGACTAGGGTCACGCCTTCATGAGTCAAGGGTTGAAGGGCGATGATGTATTGCACGTTTAATCTGCCTAAAAGACGGAATCGCTTCTCTGGTGAAAGCTTATTAGCAAAGTCCAAAAAGGCACCGTAAGGCAATCTTCCAAAGGCATCGATCTCCTGCATATAATCAAATCCATGAAAGACGCCCGTGTTCGGGATGAGGTTGCTAAACACGAGGCCCGCCACTTTTTGGAACGAGGGTTGTCCCCGCATCGAAAAATAGCTCGGGTGCAAGTTGGAGTTGGGGGGGTAATAGAAAATACGGTTTCTCTCCGAACTTGGCGCGGCAATGACCCTGGGGCTATTATAGACGATGTCGGCGTCCAGGAAATACTGGTGGGGACGGTGGGCGGATGTCAGATCGAAAAAAACCAAACCAACGATCAGAGCCTGAAAGAGGCTTGTTCGAATCTTCCCATACTTCCACAGAGCTACAATGAGGAAGATGCCGAGCATTAGGGCCATCTGCCTCTCAAGGGAGAAGAGAATACCTGAGGCGCTCCTGATGGTTGAGGGAGAGGGGGGTGACTGTGTGGCCCACGCGATCAGTCTGACCAGAGACACAGTCTCAAAGCAAAGAAACAGATAGAAAGTGATCATAAGGACGGGGATCGAGGAGACTATGATCAAAGGTCTTTTGCCATAGGAATAATCGGACTCCAGAAATTCATAGAGTCCCCTCAGGGTTATGAAGAGCAGGAGGCAATAAATTAAAAAGAAGAATTTCTCCGGGAACCGGATGACCCCGAAAAAAGGGATATGTTGATAGAGGAAGGGGTAGACGGGCGTATACCTTCCGAAGGCGAGCACCAGGGAAATGATGATCAGTGTTAACAGGACCCCCTTTTCTTTTCGCGTCCCGTAAAAAAACCACAGGGACACGCCCACGAGAGAAATTGCCCCCAAATAATGACTGATAAATAAGGGGATCTTGGGGGCAAAGAAGAGTCTAACCCCACTGGGTAGAGTTGTGTCGACCCCTGTATCGAGAAAAAAGAGATTCAAAAGACGTAGCGGATGGAGAGACCATTGGACAGCTTCCGAGTAAACAATGGGGTTACGTCCTCTTGATTCCAGGTACAGCTCCGCAGTTGGCAAAATCTGTACCATAGCAAGGCCCATAACTAAGACGTTCGCTGCCGCGAATAAGCAAAATACTCGCTGGTAAGAGATATTCCTCTCTATGGCCCTGATCCTCAAGCCATCTAAACAGAGTAACGCCATACTCAATACATAAAACTCCGGCGAGCCTGCCAAGAACTGGAGAACCAATATTAGGGTTAATAAGAGAAAGTTTTTCCACGATTGGGTCAGGAGAAGTCTCTCCCCCATAAGGAGAACCGCGGGAAGCCAGACGGCAGCTTGAAAGTGATTGAGTAGATTGGTCAGCGAGACAACAGCACCACCGAGGGTGAACAGTAAGGCCCCTACGAGGGCCAGGTACGGAGGATAATTCCATCTACGGCAGAGCAGGTAACCGCCGGCTGCTGCCACCATGTAGTGGAATAGATAGAGGACCCTAATGGCTGTAAAAAAGGGGAAAACGAGAAATAACAGGTGTGGTGGGTAAAACGCAGCAGACTGAAAATCCGCCAGGAGTGGGAAACCCATCCCCATGTGCCGATCCCAGAGGGGGAGTGCACCGGCCTTAAAGCTTTCCGCCAGCATGAACCTCAAAGGGTAGAAATACTGGCCCAGGTCACGGAAAAACGGAACCTTGCCACTCCATACCATTTCGTGACCGAACCAGAGAACCATAGCCAGCAGGGCCAAAAGGAATAAATAGTCTCGTCTGGAACTGAGATTCGTAGAATTCATACCGAGCAAGAGAGAGAATGGGGAGGGCAAAGAAGAAGGGGGAATGGATGGCGTCCCATTCCCCCTTCCGTGGATTTTTGTAGACTAGGCGCTAGAGTATCAATGGCCGATTACGGACAGCCGTTAGCGGGACTATTGATTGCACCATTGAGACTTGCATAGGTCCAACTAACAGAAGCGCAGTTAGCATGCGTACCTGTCAGCAGGAAGGTGCCTGAGGTGCCAGCTGAAGTCATGGTTACATCGACACTCATGTTATAGCCCGGAGGAGTACCGCTAGCAAGTATAGAGTTCAAATAGGTGTTGAAATCTACAAAATAGGCCTCTTGGGCGGTAGCCGCATTTTTCAGGTTTGCCTTGACGTCAGATTCGTATGCCCTCCTACGATAGGCGGCAAACTGCGGGATAGCGATAGCGGCAAGAATACCAATGATGGCGATAACCACCAATAACTCGATGAGGGTAAATCCTTTCTCGGCCCTCATTTTTCTGAATTTATCCATAATAAATCTCCTCTCCTTTTGGTTCGTTAAATTCTTTTTATTTCCTCAAGTCCATTTGTTTAGTCGTTTTGGTCCTTTTTGTCCCCCCTTGGACCCATTAGGTACCTATTGCTATGCTCACCTCCTCTATTCCTTTAGTATTTGGCTATCACAAGGGCTGCTTTTGGAGAATAGCAAATTTTGGGCCATGTTCCTTTCCCAATTTTACCATTTTGTTTCCATGATTTTAAAAGAAAAGATGTATAATGTTAATGGGTTACAGTTCAATTGGCCATAGTGCAAATTTTTGTAATTGACACATTTGGGTAATAATTTTACCGGTGACAAATTAAGAGACGGGGGATTGTAACAAAAATTGTTATTGAGGTTGGCCTTCTTCTTCAGCAAGCCCGTGGTTTTTGATGCTTAAAAGCCCATATTTTTCGAGCCTGTGCCGAAATGACCGGTAGTTGATGCCCAAAAGCTCGGCAGCTTTTTTCTGCACCCCCTTGGTCTTCTTCAAGGCCCCTAAAAGCAAGCACTTTTCATGGGTCGCCAGTTCATCATCCAGTGAAATTTTCTTGCTGAAGAAGGCATCGGCCCCCCCTGGGGAGGTCTTTTCAAGGAGTTTGACTTCATCCGGGAGGGAGATCCCTCTAACTTGTAGCGGCAGGTCCTCTTCGGTCACGACGTTCTTGTTCGTGACCGCCACGGCATGCTCTATGATATTTTCTAACTCTCTGATGTTGCCCGGGTACGTATAGGCCATTAGAAACATTAACGTGGCACTTGAGATTTCCTCGACTTGTTTATTGTGGGCCTGAGCAAATTTTTTGATAAACTGCTGCGCCAGAAGCGGAATATCCTCTTTTCTGTTGCGGAGCGGTGGGAGGATTAGCTGGACAACATTCAAGCGGTAAAAAAGGTCATCCCGAAATTGTCCCTTTTCCATCTCCTTTCTCAGATCCTTGTTTGAGGCGGAGATGACCCGCACATCGACCGAAACCTGTTTGCTCCCGCCCACCGGTGTGAACACCTTTTCCTGTAACACCCTGAGGAGCTTTACCTGAAGGTGAAGTGGGAGCTCCCCAATCTCATCCAGAAAGAGGGTTCCCTTGTCTGCTTGCTTAAAGAAACCCGCATGGTCCGCCACGGCCCCCGTAAAGGCACCGCGCACATGGCCGAAAAGCTCACTCTCAATGAGGTTTTCAGGAATCGCACCACAGTTCACCGGCATAAACGGACCGTCCCGGCGCGGTCCATTGAAATGGATCGCGCGGGCAACCAGTTCCTTACCGGTTCCGCTTTCTCCCGAAATCAGGACGTTTGTGTTGGTGGTGGCCACCTTCTGGATGAGCTGATAGATTTTGTCCATTCCTCCGCTGTGACCGATGACCCCCTCGAATTGAAAGCCTTCGCTCACCACAGGTGCTTTCTCCCCCACCAACTCGCGTTCCCGCCCCTTTCTCATCTCCTCTTCCAAGCGGACTCTTTCCTCAAGATCCTTCTGCTTCGTGATATCCTCAAAGATCGAGACAAATCCAATGGGGCCCTTAGCTGGATCACTCAACGGAGCCAGGGTCAATCTCAGTTGCTTGCTCTGTCCCGCCGGATCGCTAAATGAAAACTCGTTCACCGCGACTCGTTTGCTCTCAACGTCTCCATGGAAGTTAAAGGACAGGGCGGGAAAGATTTCGGTCAGATTCTTCCCCTTCACGGCCATGGGTGAAAAAGAGGTTAGGGCTTGCGCCTGATTGTTAAAGTAACTGATGCTCCCTTTGAGGTCCGTAATGGCGACACCGCTTCCCACGCCCTGGATGAGGGCTTCCTTTAAGGCCTCCAGATCCCGGACATCCTTTTCTTTTTCCGTCAGCAGCTGCTTGGTCTGCGAGACGCTGGTGGAAAGATACCCTGCTAGGAATGCGATGAGGAAAAAGGTGGGTAGGTTTAGGGTTAGGGCCATAATCAGTTGATCGGAGGATGAGAACAGACTTCCATGCAACTGGTAGTGGCTCCATAGGAGAAGTGTCCCGTAACAAAGGGCGGATAATCCTGCGGTAATGCTGGCGCCTCTATAAAACAAGAAGATCGCACCGTTCACAATGGCGAGGTTATAGAGGAGGGGGAATGGACTATCGACCCCTCCTGTGAACCACACGATGCTGGTAATGAGTATGACATCAAAATCGACCTGTGCATGGGCAAAGAAAATCAGATTCCTGACCCAAGGAAGGATAAGGGCTGACCCTATGGAAACGACAAAGGCTGCGATTAAAGGTAATTGAAGAGAGCGGAACAGACCGGTGTCTGCTCCCTCCCTCATAAAATGGAAGAGCCCAGTGGCCCCTAGGAAAAAGAATAAGATAACTACCCTGAGAAAGAGCAGCCACTTGATTCTTCTGGTCAATGCTGTTTTTTCTTCGTCCAATGTTGGATCTTTATGCTGCCACTGAGCGGACCGTGCAGGTTGTACCCTTAATTGACAAGGGACCCGAGTTGGAAGATCGGCAGATACATTGAAATGACCAATCCTCCCAGGACGATTCCAAGAACAATCATGATTACCGGTTCCATAAGGGCCGTGAGATTTGCCACAGAATTATCCACTTCATCCTCGTAAAAATCCCCGACCCGTTTAAGCATTGAATCCAGTGCACCCGTGTTTTCACCGATGGCAACCATCTGGCAGACCATGGGGGGGAAGACCCCACTTTTCTCCAACGGCTCGGCTACCGTTTTCCCCTCACTGATACTCACGCGGGCTTCCATGATGGCCCTCTCGATCACCTTGTTTCCCGCCGTCCTAGCCGTTATGGAGAGACCCTCTAGGATAGGAACACCGGACGCTAAAAGGATGGACATGTTCTGTGAAAAACGGGCCACGGCAACTTTTCGCAGGAGATCCCCAAAAACCGGAAGCTTAAGGAGTATCCCATCGATAATAATTCTTCCCTGGGCCGTCTTGTAGTACATCTGAAGGCCGACACCAGTAAGAATAACGCCCGCTGCCAAGTATAGGAAATTGGCACGGAAAAAGTTACTCACATTAATCGTAATCTGTGTTGGAGCCGGCAGGGCTTTTCCCATACCACCGTAAAGCTCGGCAAACACGGGAATGACGTAGAGAAGCAAAATGGTGACGACTCCAACGGCCACTATTACAATCGTGGAAGGATAGATCATCGCCCCTTTTACTTTCTTCTTGAGCTTGTTGGCCTTTTCGATGAACAGGGCAATTCGGTTCAGAATGGTGTTCAAAACACCGCCAGCCTCTCCAGCCCTGACCATGTTCACATAGAGCTCGTCATAGGCCTTAGGATGTTTGTGCAAGGCATCTGCCAATGTAGAGCCACCTGATACATCTCGTCTAACGGCACGAATAATGTCTTTTAACGCCTTATTCGATGTCTGCTCAGTCAAAACATCGAGACTTTGAACGATGGGGAGCCCAGCATCAATCATGGTCGAGAACTGGCGGGTGAAAATCATCACGTCGTAGGCCTTGACCGTCGGCCCAAAGCCCGGGATGTTGATCTCTTTACTGAGTCCTTTTCCCTTTTCCTTTACATGGGCGGGATTGGGTTGAATTCTCTGGCTTCTGAGCCGGGCAAAAACGGCTTCCAGGCTTCCGGCCTCCATTTCCCCCTTAAGAACTTTTCCCTGAGCCGTTCTCCCTTCCCATTGATACAATGGCATAAATCCTCCCGCTACCTCGCTAATCAATACCAAACAGCCTGGTATTCCATCCTGCTCAATTTAACTCTCACAAAGTCGAGGAAAAGACTGATCCGTAGCCCTCGTCTGAGTCGGTCACCCGCACGGTTTCCTCGATGGTGGTCATTCCTTCCCGGACTTTTTTGATCGCGCTCATGCGCAGGGTGCTCATCCCCGTCTTGACCGCCTCGCGCTTCAGATCGCCACCTGACATCCCTCTGATCACCGCCTCTTTCATGGTGTCGTTCATGACCATAACTTCATAAATAGCCAACCGTCCTAGGTAACCGGTCTGGTTGCATTCGGCGCAACCTTTGCCGTGGAAGGTTGGAAACCCCGCGGCCACCTCTGCTGGATCCAAGCCGATATTGATGAGTACGTCGGAAGGGATATCGATTGGCTCCTTGCAATTCTGGCAGATCTGACGCACCAACCTCTGGGCAGCAATAAGATTGATCGATGACACGATCAGGAACAGCTCGACTCCCATGTTGATCAAGCGGTCTATGGTGGAAGGAGCATCGTTGGTATGGAGGGTACTTAAGACCAAATGACCCGTCAGGGCGGCCTTGACCGCAATCTGGGCCGTTTCCAGGTCACGTACCTCTCCCACCATAATGATGTCTGGGTCCTGACGGAGAAACGAGCGGAGGGCGGCAGCAAAGGTCAAACCGATTTCGTCCTTCACCTGGACCTGATTGATCCCCACGAGGTTGTATTCCACCGGATCCTCAGCCGTAGAGATATTGACCCCGGGCTCGTTCAGTGCCGAAAGCCCCGAGTAAAGTGTTGTGGATTTTCCGCTACCGGTGGGGCCCGTAATCAGGAGCATGCCATAGGGTTTGTAAAGCGCCTCTTTGAAATCTTTAAGGTCTTTTTCCTCAAAGCCGAGTTTGGTCATGTCCAGCTGGAGATTGGTTTTGTCCAAGAGCCGCATGACGATCTTTTCGCCGAACATGGTGGGTAGAACGGAGACACGGATATCAAGCTCCTGTCTACCCATCTTGAGCTTGATTCGACCATCCTGAGTCAAGCGCCGCTCAGCGATGTCGAGATCGGCCATGATCTTGATGCGGGAGACCAGAGGGGCCTTCAGTTTCGGGGGAGGAGACATGATCTCATGCAGGATCCCGTCAATCCGGAAACGAACACGAAAAATCTTCTCATAGGGTTCGATATGAATATCGCTCGCCCTCCGTTTAGCCGCATCGCCCAAGATGGCGTTGACCAAGGTGACCACAGGGGCGTCATTGGTGGCCTGCTCGAGCTCCTGGACGTTGATCTCTTCCTCCTTGATGACCTCATGTCGTTGTCGCCTAACTTTTTCAAAACATCATCGTAAAAATTGGTGGACCCGAAGCGTTCATCCAGGATCTTTTTGATTTCCGAGGCGCGCGCCAGAACGACCCGCACCCCATAGCCGGTGACGAACTTAATCTCATTGATGGCCGCTAGGTTGGTGGGATCACTCATGGCGATGGTCAGGGTCGAGGTCATGAGTTTAAGAGGGATGATATGATATTTCTGGATAAACTGGGCGGGGATCAGGTTCAAGATGCTGTCCGGGATGTCAACCCCGTCAATTTCGACCTTTTCGATGCCGAACTGGTCAGCGAGAAAATCGGTGACTTGATCCTCGCTGGTGTACCCGAGTCGGACCAGCTCGTGAACCAAACTGGAGCCGTTTTGCTTAAATACGTTCAGTGCTTCGTTAAGCTGTTCGCGGGTGATGATCCCCCCACGGACCAATATTTCTGCGGTGCGCGGCTCCATAAATTCCCTAATTATATAATTATCTTAGAAATGCCCCTTTGTGTCAATTTCAAGTCGGCTTGTTTGCTCCAATTTTGAACCATCAAGGGACAAAAAATGGCACTTTTTGACGCACAATGACACCCCGCCTATACAGCAGCAAAAAGCGGGCCGGTTCTGGGTCTATCTGTCCTTTTTCTTCAAGGCGGCCTGGGCTGCGGCGAGCTTGGCCACCGGGACACGGTAGGGCGAGCAACTCACGTAATCGAGGCCAATCTCATGGCAGAAGACAACGGATTTGGGGTCCCCTCCATGCTCACCACAGACCCCTATCTCCAGTGTCCTGCGCGTCTTGCGCCCCTTTTCGATCGCCACACGCATGAGGGCACCGACCCCCTCTCGGTCGATACTGACAAAGGGGTCTTGGGAAAGGAGTCCCTGAGACAGGTAGCTCGGAAGGAACTTTCCCGCGTCGTCTCTAGAAAGTCCAAGGCAGGTTTGAGTGAGATCGTTTGTACCGAAGGAAAAGAACTCGGCCTGCTGGGCAATCTGGTCGGCCACCAGACAGGCACGTGGCAGCTCAATCATGGTTCCAATCATGTATCGAACCCTGACACCGTAATCTTTCATGGTTTGTTGGGCGATCCGCTCAACGATCTCCCTTTGCGTCCGGAACTCCTCCTGGCTCGCCACCAGGGGGATCATGACCTCTGGAAAGGGATCGTTCCCTTCCTTGCGTAGCTCGCAGGCAGCCTGGAAAATGGCCCGGGCCTGCATCTCCGTGATTTCAGGAAACGAGATTCCCAGACGGCATCCCCTATGGCCCAGCATTGGGTTGACCTCGTGGAGATTTTCCACCTTCTCCCGGAGAGTCTCTGCCGGGATGGAAATGGCGCGGGCAAGCTCCTCCACATCCCGCTCGGTCTTCGGCAGGAATTCATGAAGGGGTGGATCTAAGGTTCGAATCGTCACGGGCAATTTCCCCATGACCTTGAGGATGGCCTTGAAGTCTCCCTTTTGCATCGGCAGGAGCTTGTCCAGTGCCCTGCGCCGACCCGTTTCGTCCCCTGCCAGAATCATCTCCTGTACCGCGGTGATGCGCTCACCCTCAAAAAACATATGTTCCGTTCGGCAGAGTCCGATCCCCTCGGCACCAAAGGCCTTCGTGACCTCCGCCTGTCCCGGTTGATCGGCGTTTGTCCTAACACCAAGTTTTCGGACTTCGTCCGCCCACTTCATGAGCTTCGAAAACTGTTGGTAGACACGCGTCTCCTTGGGATCCAAAGTCCGGTCAACCAACACCCGAACAACATCGGAGGGCAGGGTCTTCAGCTCACCCCGGATCACTTCTCCGGTAGTCCCATCCACCGAGATCCAATCCCCCTCTCGAAGAATCGTATCCCCGACCCGCATTTCCCGCGCAGCATAATCCACAGTCAATGCCTCGCACCCCACCACGCAAACCTTGCCCATCTGGCGTGCCACCAAGGCAGCATGGGAGGTCATCCCTCCTCGGGCAGTGAG
Organism: Deltaproteobacteria bacterium; assembly: GCA_022545745.1. Next base: position 9,805 of record JACZQL010000002.1, read on the forward strand.
GATTCCCTGAGCCGCCTCCATGCCTCGAATGTCTTCCGGGCTCGTCTCGACGCGGCAAAGGATCACCTTCTGCCCCTGTTTCTTCCACTCCTGAGCGTCCTCGGCGTGGAAGACGATGCGACCGGAGGCCGCGCCTGGTCCCGCAGGCAGGCCCTTCGCAAGAACGCGTCCCTCCTCCCCTGCACGTACCTTGTCCTCGTCATCAAAAATAGGCTGCAGAAGCTGGTTCAGTTGATCCGCGTCGATCTGAAGCAGCGCCTCCCGCTTTGAAATGATCCGTTCCGCCACCATTTCCACCGCGATACGCACAGCGGCAAAGCCCGTCCGTTTTGCCGTACGGGTCTGGAGCATCCAAAGCTTCGCGTCCTCGATGGTGAATTCAATATCCTGCATGTCCTGGTAGCGCTTCTCCAAGACTTTACAGAGCCGGACCAACTCGCCATGGGCCTTTGGCATCGCGTCCTTCAGTTCGGCGATGGGTCGAGGGGTGCGAATGCCAGCTACGACATCTTCACCTTGGGCATTCACCAAGAACTCACCGTAAAGTCGCTTTTCACCTGTGGCAGGGTTGCGCGTGAAGGCAACCCCCGTAGCGCACTTCTCACCCATATTTCCGAACACCATGGTCTGAACGTTCACCGCAGTACCCCAGCTGTGCGGGATATGATAGAGCTCACGATAGGCGATGGCACGATCGTTTTTCCACGAGCCGAACACCGCGCCGATGGCCCCCCAGAGTTGCTCCTGGGGATCCTCCGGAAACTCCTTCCCCAGCTTACTCTTGATCTCTGCCTTAAATTCAGCCACGAGCTCCTTCAGGTCTTCCTCGGTCATCTCCGTATCGAAACGGATTCCCCTTGATTCTTTTTTGCGTTCAAGGATGACCTCGAAGGGATCACGCTCGTGTCTTCCAGTCGGTTTGAGACCCAAAACTACATCGCCGTACATCTGTACAAATCGGCGGTATGAGTCATAGACAAAACGGGGGTTACTGGTCCGGGCAATGAGACCCTGAACGGTTTGATCATTGAGACCCAAGTTCAAAACCGTGTCCATCATACCAGGCATGGACTCCCGCGCCCCCGATCGAACCGAAACTAACAAGGGATTGGTGGGGTCTCCAAACCGCTTTCCAATATCCTTCTCGAGCCGACCCAGGGCGCCTGCCACCTCTTGCTCCAAACCTTTTGGATAACGACCCCCATGGCCATCGAAATAAGTGCACACCTCGGTGGAGATGGTGAATCCAGGTGGGACCGGTATTCCCATCTTCGTCATCTCGTGGAGGCCTGCTCCTTTTCCCCCCAGGAGTTCCCTCATGGTCGCCCTTCCATCCGACTTCCCACCGCCAAAGGAAAAAACTCTTCTCTTCGCCTTAGCCATTTTCCTTCTCCCGATCAGGTGCTTCAATCCGACCCCTGATCTCCTCTTCGAGCCTAGCAATAGGGATCCTGACCTGCGTCATGAGGTCTCGATCTCTCAGGGTCACTGTTTGATCCCTCATGGTTTGATGGTCCACGGTGATCCCATAGGGGGTTCCAATTTCATCCTGCCTGCGGTATCGACGACCAATGGAGCCCGCTTGATCGTAGATCACCGGAAAATGTCGCTGCAAGATATCTCGAATCTCTTGGGCCTTCTCTGGTTGCCCATTTTTTCTGAGCAGTGGGAAGACCCCGGCCTTAATGGGCGCCATTTTAGGGTGAAAACGCAAGACAACCCTCTTTTCACCCTCGGCTTCATCCTCGTCGTAGGCATCAATCAGTAAGATCAAAACAATTCTGTCCACCCCCACCGCAGGCTCGATTACATAGGGAAGGTAGTGATCGCGGGTCTCATCATCGAAGTAAGTAAGGTCTTTTCCGCTGGAGGTCATATGCTGTTGCAGATCAAAATCGGTCCGATTGGCGATTCCTTCAAGCTCTCCCCAACCAAAGGGATAGTTGTACTCGATGTCAGAGCAGGCCTTAGCATAATGGGCCAACTCTTCTTTAGCGTAGTGATGAAAACGAAGATTCTCTTTCTTTAATCCCTGCCTAAAGTACCAGGATAACCGCTCTTCCCGCCAGTATTCGAACCACTGTTCGTCTGTTCCCGGTTTGACAAAGAACTCCATTTCCATTTGCTCAAATTCGCGCGTACGGAAAATAAAGTTTCCGGGAGTAATTTCGTTGCGAAAGGATTTTCCCATCTGAGCAATGCCAAACGGAAGCCTCAATCGCGTGGTTTGAAGCACGCTCTGAAAATTGACAAACATCCCCTGAGCCGTCTCTGGCCTCAAGTAGGCTGTGGCCGCCTCATTCTCCACTGGTCCCACAAACGTCTTGAACATGAGATTAAACTGCCGAGATTCGGTAAGGTCTTTGCTGCCGCAGCTGGGACAGAGACCATCAACGATGTGATCCGCCCGAAATCGCTGCTTGCAAACACGGCAATCCACTAAAGAGTCGGTAAATCCCTCTACGTGACCGGAGGCCTGCCACACCTTGGGGTGCATGAGAGCGGCACTCTCGATACCGACGATATTCTCACGGGAGGTGACCATATCCTGCCACCAGACCTCTTTGATGTTGCGTTTTAACTCAACGCCTAGAGGACCATAATCCCATGTACTGGCGAATCCCCCGTAGATCTCACTGGAGGGAAACACAAATCCCCTGCGTTTGCACAGGTTAACAATGTTTTCCATGGTCACTTTAGAATTCATCTGGCAATCTTTTTAAGGCTCGACTCCTCATCTATCGTTTGAGTTGTCTCATCCCGTGAATACTATTATAGGAGGGGCTGAAATTCCGGATGCATTGGAAAAGAACTTAGGCCATGCAGAAGGTCTCTAAAAAGGGAACCGATTTTAATTCCTTTGGAGTTTTAATTATTATAAATATTCATACATTTATAAAGTTTGTAAAACCAAAGAAGTTGCCCGCCTCTGACAGGACTACGGCGGATAAATGTTGATGAAGTAATTTTATAATTAACTAATTAGAGGTCACATTATGAAATTCTGTTCAGTTCTGTTGATAATCGTTTTTTGTTTGACGACAAATATTTTTTCTCAGGTGCAATTTACCTCCCATACGATCACAAACAGTGCGGATGGCGCCCATTCTGTCTATGCGGTAGATGTAGACGGCGACGGGGATATCGATGTGCTTTCCGCTTCTTTTTTTGATA
>JACZQL010000325.1 GCA_022545745.1 Deltaproteobacteria bacterium
CATGCGCACCGCCCAAATCTAAACCAGGTGGCAGTGACCGGCGGGCACTAGGCAGCAAGAAAGCAAATACAAGAGAGCAGTTGGCAAAAATCAGACACCAGCAAGCAGTAAGAAATCAACCCCTCCGCCTGGGTTTTCTAAATTCAGATTTTCCTACTGCATACTGCTTACTGCTATCTGCCTACTAGTTTTACTTGACGTCTGGGCGCGGGAAAAGGGTTTGTTGCAATCGTTCTGCTGAAAATTCAATCGGTAAAAACTAAAGATCCATGGCCAAACGCCACGCAAGTCTAATTCTCCTTTCCCAAGACCACCATCACGCGCTTGCGTTGGCCATTCGCTGCCGCAAGCAGGGCCTGGGACAGCTAAACCCCGGAGATCCAAAGGCCATGAAGGGGCTTGCCGAAGAAGTCAAAAAATTCTTTCAGCAAAATCTCAAGCCTCATTTCGAAGCAGAAGAAAAAGTCCTTTTCCCGCTCATTCACTTACACTCCAGTGACACCGAGACTTTGATTTCAGCGCTCCTGAGCGAACACGAACGGATACGCAAAACTGTAACCGCACTAGAAAACGAATTCGAACTATCCAAGACCCTCTTCGATCTGGGAGATCTCCTCGATCGTCACATCCGTCAGGAAGAACGAACCCTTTTCCCCATCTTCGAGCAGGTCGTTCCTGCCAATAAGGCCGAAAAAGCCGGAATCGATATCAAGAACATTTTAGGCTGAAACGTTGGGCGTTCCCTACCTAGGCCTTCACATATTCCTTCATGTAAAGGTCCAGAAGAGCGATCAGGAGGGTAACGATCATAGGGCCCAGGATCAGCCCAATGATACCGAACAGCCTGAGACCACACAATAAGCTAAAGAACAGAAAAAGTACGGGCAGTCGAAGGCGGTTGCCTATCAAGAGGGGTTTGAGGAAGTTATCAATGGATCCTACGATGAGCGCACCCCACAGAAAGAGGGTGATCCCCTTCCACAACGGCCCCTGAACAAACCCCAAGTAGAGAGACGTAGGAAACCAAACGAGAAAAGAACCGCCGATGGGGAAAAGGGCCGTAAAGGCAGTGGTCGCTGCCAGGACGATGGCAAAGGGTACGTCCAACAGCCAATAACCCAGGCCTGCAAGCAGTCCCTGAACGGTAGCGGTGATCAATGCACCATGGACTACCGCAAAGAGGGCATTGACGATATTCTGAAAGAGATGGTCCTTATGCACCTGATCCATGGGCAGGAGAGAACGGAGCTTATCGGACAGGGCCTTACCGTCCCGCAACATAAAAAAGAGAGTGAACAGAGCTATGATAAAGTTAACGGCAAACAAAAAGATGTTCTGGGCAACGGCTTTAATCTGAGAGGCGAGGAATCCGGAGGCGACCTGTGCCCCTTGGGCAGCGGATTGTTTGAGATCAATCTCGAAAAACTCCAGTTCGGCGGCGACCGATTCCCACGAGTCGATCAATCTCTGGACCCAAGGGTTTGCCTTCCAGGCCTCAAATTGGGTGCTGCCCACTGAGGACCGCATGGTCTTGGCTAGCTCCACCGTCTCCTGTGATAAGAAAACGGAAACCCTCATGGCAGGGAAAACAATGAGGAAAATGATCAGAACGGTGAGGATGAGGGCAGCTAAAGTGGCCCTCCCTTTCAGGACCTTTAGTAGCCATTCGTAAACAGGGTACACGATTATGGCGAGTATCACTGCCCAGGCAACGGCTTGGAGGAAGGGGCTAAAGATCAGATAGGCTAGGTAGAGGATCACCAGCAACAAGACAAAGAAAAAGACAGTAACGAGCCAATTCTGATTCACGCTCTGATTCTCCTAGCCTTTGGTTCCTTGTTTATTGCAAAGACACGCCGTATTTGCCAAAAAGAGGTTGGATACCAATGAAAACGAAAACTGCCATTATTTCCATTGATGACTTAGATTCTGAGTCTGCTCCGAAATTGAGCGTATTGCTTAAGGGCATACTGGGAGTTGAAACCGTCGATTTCAGCTTAGAACGAAAAGTGGCGGTCGTCGAATTTGACCCGGAGCAAACTCAGTTGGATGACCTGCTGCGGGCCGTGCTGAAAGAAGGATATCACGTATCGTGAGTTGCTTCACTGAAGAATTAGTTCCCTGCCACGGTGAGGTGGGAAATCTTGACAGTAGGCGATGAGACCCTGTACCTCATATCCAGGTCATTACCCACCATCTCGATATTCAAAAGCATCTCTTTGAGGTTCCCCGCAATGGTCAGCTCCTCCACCGGATAGGCCAGTTGACCCCGCTCAATCCATAGACCCGCCGCCCCACGAGAATAGTCACCTGACACAAGATTGACTCCAAAGCCGATCAACTCGGTGACATAAATCCCCTCATCCACCGATCCGATAATCTCTTCCGGGCTGTGGGTCCCTGGGGAAAGGTAAAAATTAGTGGGCGCCACGCCAGGAGGTTCTCCCACCGATCGGGAGGCATTTCCCGTGGACGGATAGCCAAGCTTTCTCCCACTATAGGTGTCGAGGAGATAGCTCTGTAGCACGCCTTTTTCAACAACTCTCTTTTCCTTAACGGGAAGACCCTCACCGTCAAAGGGTTTGGAGCCAAGGGCCGCGGGGATGGTCCCATCATCGACCACCGTCACAAGGTCTGATGCGATTTGACTCCCTACCTTTCCCATTAAGAAGGAAGCGCCCCTATAGAGAGAGTCGCCGGAGAGTCCCCGAGAAAGGTGACGCATGAGAGACCCTGCGGTTTCAGGATCAAAAATCACTGGAACCTCTCGGGTCTTGATCTTTCGCGCTCCCAAACGCCTCAGAACGCGCTCGGCTGCCTTCCGCCCCACGGCCTGAGGTGATTCAAGACGAGAAAACTTGCGCTGTGAAGAATACCAAAAATCGCGTTGCATGGTCCCATTGGACTTCGCCACAGGTGCAGCCGAAAGACTGAATGCTGACCCCTCGTATTCGCCGGAAAAGCCAGCGCTGTTGGCATAGATGAGACGATTGAATTGATTTGAAAATTCACCTCCCTCGGAGTTGGTAATGCGCGGATCATAACCCAGCGCCCGTTCCTCTGCCTCTCGGGCAAGGCGGATTTTTTCCTCCACCGAAAGAGCACGGGCTTGATCATCGAGTAGGTCTAAGTTACCTACCTCTCTCGCCAATTCCTCGGGGAGAGGCAGGCCGCTGAACTCGTCGGGCACCGTGGCGCGGGCCATCACGCAGGTGTCGTTAACGAGGTTCTCTATGGAGTCCTTGGAGATGTCGGAAGTCGAGCCCGTGGCTGAACTATGACCGAAGAAAAGCCTGACACCCAGTCTTTTTTCCTGGGCCTGGCTGATCTTTTCGACCTCTCCCAGACGCACGGTCACGAAGAAAGAATCACTTTCCACCATCACCACATCCCCCTGGGTGGCCCCCTTCTGTTTTGCCTGAGCTAAAATATCCCGGGCCAATTCCTGACTCAATTCTAAACGATCCATAACCTCACCTTGTTTCGTCTATCGCGTCGATTTCGTCTATTCTGTCCATTCCGTCTATTTAGTTTATTCAGTCTATTTCGTCGTTCTCGTTTTTTTTGTTGGTCTCATTTATTCCTGCTACTTCCTCAAACCAAAACAACCAAACAAACTAAACAAACTAAACAAACCAAAATAAA